>JACQWM010000042.1 GCA_016209275.1 Candidatus Omnitrophota bacterium | reverse complement strand
TGCGGGTGTAGCTCAGTGGTAGAGCGTCACGTTGCCAACGTGAAAGTCGTGGGTTCAAATCCCATCACCCGCTCCAATTTTCAATCGTAGAAGATATCGGCGGGATCTCCCGCTCCACATTCTTTAGCTGAGAGGGTTGCCATGCACATGATGGGATTTTTGGACGATCGGGCCGTTAGCGTGAATCTCCAAGCGCACCAAAATAAAGAAGCGGTCATCCGGGAGCTGACGCAACTGCTCGTCAGCGCTGGCGCGATCAAAGACAAAGACGTCGCGAAACTGGTGCAGACCCTGCTGAAACGCGAGTCGCTCGGCTCCACGGGGATTGGGCAGGGGGTGGCCATCCCGCACGGCAAATCCGATTGCGTGGGCAAGCTCGTGGCCGCGTTTGGCATTTCCCGGCAAGGTGTTGATTTCGACTCGCTCGACGGCGAGCCGGTGCATCTGTTCTTCCTCCTCGTCGCCCCGGAAGATTCCGCCGGGCCACACCTCAAAGCCTTAGCGCGGATCTCCCGGCTGCTCAAAGATAAGCATTTCCGCGACAGCCTCCGCAACGCGAAAGATGAAAAGACGGTCGCGAAGATCATCCAGGACGAGGACGCTCGTCGCCCGTGACGTTCATGATCAATCCGCTCAGATTCCTGAAATGGTTCTACCCCGGCATGCAGGTCAAGCGCTGGCTGTTTCTCGCCATCGCCGGGCTCTTTCTCTTCGGCATGGGGACGGGGCTCTTGACGGTCGAAGGCAGCATTTGGCTTCGGCTGACGAGCCTCAGCATTCTGCTGACCGGCCTGTTGTCATTGGTGTTCGGCGTGGGCCTGTTGGTGCGCTCGCTGCTGGAAGTGGTCGCTCCGGAGCACACCCAGGATCTCGTGGATGTCGTCTTCCAGCGCCGGCATCTGACGAAAGGGCCGAAAGTCGTCGTGATCGGAGGCGGCACCGGCCTGTCCACCTTGCTGCATGGCTTGAAGCACTACACGACCAATATCACCGCGATCGTGACGGTGGCGGATGACGGCGGCAGCTCCGGGCGCTTGCGGAAGGAGTTTGACATGATCCCGCCCGGGGATATCCGCAACTGCCTCGTGGCACTCGCCGATACCGAGCCGCTGATGCAGCAGCTGTTTCAGTATCGCTTTGCCGAAGACTCGGCGCTGAAGGGCCACAATTTCGGCAATCTGTTTTTGACGGCGATGACCAAGATCACGGGAGATTTTGAGCGCGCCATTCAGGCGTCCAGCAAGGTGCTGGCGATCCGCGGGCGAGTGGTCCCATCGACCAACGCCAAAGTGCGCTTGGTCGCCGAACATGAGGACGGCACCGTCACACAGGGGGAAACGAATATTTCGCACGCGACCGTGCCGATTCGCCGCATCTACCTTGAGCCGGCCGGGTGCCGCCCCTCCACCGAAGCGCTGCAGGCCATCCATGACGCGCAGGTGATCATCTTGGGGCCCGGCTCCTTGTTTACGAGCATCATTCCGAACCTGCTCGTTGAGCACATGGTGGATGCGATCGTGCAATCCAAGGCGCTGAAGGCGTATATCTGCAATGTGATGACGCAATCGCGCGAGACCTCGGGCTTTAAGGCCAGCGATCATGTGCGCGCCCTCATCACGCATACCAACCCCGGCCTGCTCCACGTGTGTCTCGTGAACACCGAGCCGGTGCCGCCGCTGCTGCTGGAGAAATACCGCGAGGAAGACGCGTTTCCGGTGGAGGCGGATATCAGGCGAATTCGCGAAATGGGCTATCAGGTGGTCTCCGGCAATATCATCAACACCGAAAACTACGTGCGGCACGATCCCGACAAAGTGGCGAAGGTCGTGATACAGCTGGTCACTGGCGCTCGCCATCGGCCGCCGGCGCCGCCGAGGCCTGCCCTGTCGATCGGCGCTCCGATGGCGTCGCCTGAGCCGCCGCCCGGCCAGCCGGTTGATGAGGCGACGGCAGCCCCCATGCCGCTGCCATGAGCCAAACGCCTGTCACGCTGCTGATGGCGATTCATTGCCATCAGCCGGTCGGCAACTTTGGGTTCGTCTTTGAAGAGGCCTACCAGAAATCGTATGACCCGTTCCTTCGCGTGCTGGCTCGACATCCCCGCGTGCGCTTGGCCCTCCACTACAGCGGCTGCCTGCTGGACTGGCTGCGGGAGCACCACCCGGAATTTTTGACCCGGGTGTCCTCGCTGGTCCGCCGCGGCCAGGTGGAATTGCTGGTCTCCGGCTACTACGAGCCGATCCTCCCGCTGATTCCCGAGGCCGACCGGCAAGGACAGCTGGCCAAGATGCGCGCCGCGCTTGCCGGTTTAGGTCAGCCAGACGCCGCAGGGTTGTGGCTGACCGAGCGCGTCTGGGAGCCGGAGCTGCCGGCAACACTCGCAGCGGCAGGTGTTCGCTATACGATGGTCGACACGAATCAATTTCTGCCGGCACAGCCGTTTCTGCCGCGCGCGCTGCAGATCCACGATGAGGGCGGATGGGATGTGCTGGGCGCGTATGCCACCGAATACGGCGGAGCGGTCGTCACGGTCTTTCCCGCCTCGAAGCGGTTGCGGTATTGGCTGCCGTTTAAGCCCGTGGAGACCACGGTGGATTTTCTGCGGGGTCTTCCGCGCGAGCGGCCAGCGGCGATCACGTTTGCGGATGACGGGGAAAAGTTCGGTTTGTGGCCGAAGACGCACCAGTGGGTGTATGAGGAAGGATGGCTCGAGCGCTTCTTCAGCGTCTTAGAGCAGGAACAGGCGTGGCTCAAGACGGCGACGTTCCAGGACTATCTCGCGCACACACCGCCGAGCGGGCGCGTCTATTTGCCGTGCGGCAGCTATGAGGAAATGCTGGAGTGGTCCGGCGGCAATTTTCGGAATTTTTTCACGAAATATCCCGAAGCCAATGCGATGCAGCAGAAGATGCTGCGGGTGAGCCGCCAACTCCAGACAACGTCGAATGACGAATGTCGAATGTCGAATAAGTCGAAGAAAAAGAGCAATTCGCAATTCGCAATTCGAAATTCGAAATTACTCAATCAGGCACGTGAGGAGTTGTACGCCGGCCAGTGCAACTGCGCCTATTGGCACGGGGTCTTCGGGGGCTTGTATCTGTCGCATCTTCGCCGGGCCGTGTATCGCCATCTCATTGCCGCGGAGGATTTGCTGCGCCGCAGCGACGGGGCCAGACCCTCCTCGTCTGACGAGGATGCGGATGGCGACGGCCAGGAGGAGACCATCCTGACGGCGAAGACCATGTCGGCCGTCGTGGATCCGGCCGATGGCGGGACGATCACCGAATGGAGCGTGTTCGGCCCGCGGATCAATCTGCTCGACACGCTGACCCGGCGTCCGGAGCTGTATCACCGGCAACTCACGGCGAAGCATCCGCAAGCCGTCGCGGCCGCCGCGAGCCCGGCGAGCATTCACGATCTCTTGCGCGCCAAAGACGCCGATCTTGAGGCGCGCATCACCTATGATGATCACCGGCGCAGCGGGTTTGTTGATTATGGGCTGCAGCGCGTGCCCTCGCTGGCCGAGGTGCAGCGCTCTGCCTGGGCGGAGCAGCAGTTGTGGGCGGGCGGGGCGTTTCAGCGCGCGCCGGCGCGGGCCAAGCGCTCTCCGGCCCTGGCCCTCGTCCGGTCGCACGAGGGGGGGAGCATCCGCAAGACGATTGCGCTCTCTGACCGCGGCGTTGACTGCGGGTACGCGGTGGAGCGGCTGAATGTTGCGGCGATCGGGATCGAATTCACTCTAGGGCTTCGCGATGATCGCTACCTGGAAGCCGCGGGGCAGCAGCAGACGCATACCTTTGAGCTTCGGGAGGGTTTTAGCCGCGTGTCCGTCCACCTCACGATTGATCCGCCGGCGCTCCTGTACCATTTCCCCATTGACACGATCTCGGAATCCGAAGAGGGATTGGAGCGGACCTATCAGGGGTTATGTGTGATCTGTTTTTGGACCTTGGAGCATGCGCGCGCGCCGAAGGGCTTGGTGGATTGGCAGTGCCGCCTTCGGTGGAGCATTGGGACCGGCTGATGGCGATCGCGAAGCAGACGGTGAGCGTGATTCATCCGCAAGGGCTCCACGCGCGGCCGGCCGCCCTCTTCGTGCAGCTGGCCAAAGCGTTTCAGAGCTCCGTCACGGTGAAAAAAGGCCGCAGAATCGTTGATGGCAAGTCTATCATGGGGCTGCTCACCCTGGCGGCCGGGCCGGCGTCGCGGATTGCGATTGTGACCGAGGGCGTTGATGCCGAGGAGGCCTTAGCCCAGCTCGTCGAGTTAGTGACGACGCCATTGCCGGAGCTCCCGATTCCGAAGCGACGAAAATGATCCACCTTAAAGGCATTCCTGCCGCGCCCGGTATTGCCATCGGCAAGACCCTGTTCTTCGATAGCGAGGATGTGTCGGTGCCGCGCCGGGCGATCGCCGAGGATCAAGTGCCGTATGAGGTGCTGCGGCTTGAAGAGGCGTTCATCAAGACGCGCCACCAGATCCTGACGATCCAGAAGAAGCTCTCCGAGGATCTCGGCCAGGAGCACGCGGAAATCCTCAACGCCCATCTGCTGGTGCTGGAGGATCAGGCCCTGCGCGAGGAGATCATCAACGGCCTGAAGCGCCAGCATGTGAATGTCGAAGCCATTTTTGACGAGGTGATCCGCAGGCATCTGAAGGCGTTTTCCCGAACGGAAGACGAGTATCTGCGCGAGCGCACCGCGGATATCGATGATGTCCGGCGGCGGGTGCTGCGCAACTTGCTCGGGCGCCCGCACGGCACGCTCGCCCACCTCGAAGAGCCGATGGTGGTCGTGGCCCATGATCTCTCGCCGTCCGAGACCGCGCAGATGCATCGGCAGCATGTGATCGCCTTCGTCACCGATGTCGGCGGCCGCACGAGCCACACGGCGATCATGGCGAAATCGCTGGAGATCCCTGCCGTGGTCGGAGTCGAAGGAGCGACCAAGCGAATTGCGAAGGGCGAGTTCGTCATCGTGGACGGCACGCGCGGCGAAGTGCTCATCGATCCGGATGCCGAGACCATTGCGCGCTATGAGGTGGAGCAGCGGCGCCATCAGGAAATCAATCGCCAGCTGCTGCATGTGAAAGATCTTCCGGCGGAAACCTTGGATCGCCGCGCGATCATGCTGTCGGCGAATATCGAGCTGCCGGATGAGGTCCCCTCGGTCATCGCGCATGGCGCGCAAGGCATCGGGTTGTTCCGCACGGAGTTTTTGTACCTCAACCGGAATGACTTTCCCACGGAAGCGGAGCAGTACGAGGCGTACCGCCAGGTCGTGGAGCAGGTGGCACCCCATCCGGTGATCATCCGGACGATGGACTTAGGCGGCGATAAATTTTTCTCCCCGCTGCAGCTGCCCTCGGAAATCAATCCGTTCATGGGATGGCGCGCGATCCGGTTCAGCCTTGCTCGGCCCGACATCTTCCGCATGCAGTTACGGGCGATCCTGCGGGCGAGTGTCGCCGGCAATCTGAAGATGATGTATCCGATGATTTCGGGCATTGAGGAGCTGCGCCGCGCCAACGAAATTCTGCGCGAGGTCAAGCAGGAGCTCGCCCGCGAGGGCGTGCCCATGGCCAAGACCATGGAGGTGGGGGCCATGATTGAAGTGCCCTCAGCGGCCCTGACGTGCGACCTGCTCGCCAGCGAGGTGGACTTTTTCTCGATCGGCACCAATGACCTGATTCAGTATTCGCTGGCCGTGGACCGGGTCAATGAAAAAATCGCCTACCTCTACGAGCCGACGCACCCGGCGATTCTGCGCTTGATCAAGCAGATCATCGAGGTCGGCCATGCGGCGAAGATCTGGGTGGGCATGTGCGGGGAAATGGCCGGCGAGCCGTCGCTCGCCCTGCTCCTGTTGGGCATGGGGCTGGATGAGTTTTCCACCTCGCCGGTCCAGCTGCCGATCGTCAAACAGGTGATCCGCTCGGTGGAATATTCATACGCCCAATCGGTGGTGGCTGAGGCGTTGACGCTGAAGACGGCAAAAGAAGTGGAAGCCTTCTTGCTCGCGAGCTTGAAGCAAGTGGCTCCCGCCCTGGTTGAGTGATTGAGTGAGTAAGTGAGTGGGGCATGATCACTGCGGTGTTGCTGGCGGCGGGATACGCCACACGGCTGTATCCCCTCACGACGGATCGGCCCAAAACGCTGCTGCGCTTAGGCCGCGGCGTGATCTTAGATGAGGTCGTGCGCGCGGTCCGAGAGGTGCCGGATGTTCGGCGCATCCTGCTCGTGAGCAACGGGCGATTTGCGGCGCAATTCGAGGCGTGGCGGCGATCGGCCCGGCAGACCGACGTGGAGATCATCAACGATGGAACGATGACCGCCGAAACGCGCCTCGGAGCCATTCGCGATCTGGCGTTGGCGCACCGCGACGTCGAAGCGCAGGATGATCTGCTCGTGGTGGGGACGGATAACCTGTTTCGATGGTCGATGAGCTGTTTCGCCGCCCAGGCTCAGCGGATGCTCCCGCATGCCAGTGTGGCCTTGTGGCATGCGCCCTCGAGGGACGTCGCCACCCAATGCGGGGTGGTCGTGCGCGATGCGGAGCATCGCATCACGCAATTTGCGGAAAAATCGCCGCAGCCGCCATCGGCCGAAGTCGCCGTCTGCGTGTATTATCTTCCAGCGGCCATCAGGGCGATGATCGGGGCGTTTTTGAAGGAGGGCAACGCCGATGCGCCAGGCTTTTTCATTCAGTGGCTAGCACGGCGGAGCCCGGTGTATGGTGTTGAGATGCCCGGTGAGTGGCATGACATCGGTACCATCAAGGCGTATGAGGCTATCGTGAAGACCTGGACGACGACTTCAACCAGGAAGCGAGGAGCTGGGAGCTAGGAGCTGGGGAGAAAAGGAGGAAGTCTGATGAAACGTCATCTGTTCACGTCGGAGTCGGTCACGGAGGGGCATCCGGATAAGATTGCGGATCAGATCTCCGATGCCGTGCTGGACGCGATTTATGAAAAGGACCCCAATGGCCGGGTGGCGTGCGAAACGCTGGTGACGACCGGCCTGGCCTTTGTGGCCGGGGAGATCACCACCTCGTGCTACATCGAAATTCCCCAGATCGTGCGCGAGACGATCCATAAGATCGGCTACGTCGAGCCGGAGCACGGCTTCGCCTATGAAACCTGCGGTGTGGCGACATCGATCCAGTCGCAATCGCCGGATATCGCGCTCGGCGTTGACACCGGGGGGGCCGGCGATCAAGGCATGATGTTCGGCTATGCCACGAATGAGACGCCGGAGTACATGCCGCTGCCGATCATGCTCGCCCATCGCCTCTCCCGGCGCCTCTCCGAGGTCCGCAAGCAACAGCTCGTGGACTACCTGCTGCCGGATGGCAAGACCCAGGTGACGATCGAGTATCACGACGGGCGCGTCGGCCGTGTGGAAGCCGTCGTGGTCAGCGCCCACCATCAGGGGGGCGTTTCGCTTTCGCGCATCCGCGCGGACATGAAACGGCTGGTGGTTGAGCCGATCGTGCCCAAGCAGTGGCTCGATCGGAAGACGAAGATTTTCGTCAATCCCACCGGGCGATTCGAGGTGGGCGGGCCGATGGGCGATACGGGCCTGACCGGACGGAAAATCATCATGGATACCTACGGCGGCGTCATCGGCCACGGCGGCGGGGCGTTTTCCGGCAAGGACCCGACCAAGGTGGACCGCTCGGCCGCCTACATGGCCCGCTATGTGGCCAAGAACTTGGTCGCCGCCGGGCTGGCGGATCAATGCGAGATTCAGCTGGCCTATGCCATTGGCGTGGCGGAGCCGGTGTCCTTGATGATCGACACGCACGGCACCGGCAAGCTCTCCGATCAGAGCCTGGTCGCCATCGTTCGAGAATTGTTTGATCTGACCCCCGTCGGCATCATCAAGACGTTGAAATTGCGCCGGCCGATCTATTTGAAGACGGCGGCCTACGGCCATTTCGGCCGCACCGAAGAGGGGTTCACCTGGGAGGAATTGGACCGCGTGGCAGAGATGAAGCGGGCGGCGCGGCACCATCACCCGGCAGGTCACAAGCCGCATACTCACCATACGTCGCCGCGAATGAATCTCAGGAGCCTCGATGCCCAACGAAGCAATGGTGCTTGAGCCACGATCCATGAGCCGCGCGCGAGGGCCATCCCGCCACGGAGCGCTGTCCCATATCCGAGATCCGCGGCTCGCCGCCTCCGGGCGGTCAAAAATCGAGTGGGCCGAAGGGCAGATGCCGGTGCTGCTGTCGATTCGGCAGCGGGCGGCCAAGACGAAGCCGCTCTCCGGCCTGCGGGTGGCGTGCTGCCTGCATGTGACGACGGAAACTGCGCATCTCATGCTCACCCTCAAGGCGGCCGGGGCGCAGATCGCGTTATGCGCCTCGAACCCGCTCTCCACCCAGGATGATGTGGCGGCCAGCTTGGTGAGCGATTTCGGCATCTCGGTCTACGCCATCCGCGGCGAGAATCGCCGCACGTATTACCAGCATATCGAGCGCGTGCTGGGAGGGCAGCCGCACATCACGATGGATGACGGCGCGGATCTCGTCTCCACGATCCACAAGCAGCCGGAGCGCTTCGGGGGCTCCGTCATCGGAGGCACCGAAGAGACGACGACGGGGGTGATCCGCCTGAAAAGCCTTGATGCGCAAGGCAAGCTGCGGTATCCGGTGATTGCGGTGAATGACGCGGACACGAAGCACCTGTTTGATAACCGCTATGGCACTGGCCAATCGACCATCGATGGAATCTTGCGCGCGACCAACCGGTTGATCGCCGGCTCGGTCTTCGTGGTGGCCGGCTACGGCTGGTGCGGCAAGGGCCTGGCCCAGCGGGCGAAGGGGATGGGGGGCCGCGTGATCGTGACGGAGATTCATCCGGTGAAAGGCCTGGAAGCGGTGATGGATGGGTTTGAGGTGATGCCGATGGCCTCGGCGGCGGCCCTCGGCGATATCTTTGTGACGGTGACCGGCTGCAGCGATGTCTTGCGGCAGCCGCATTTCCTGCGCATGAAAGACGGGGCGATCGTGTCCAACTCCGGCCACTTTGATGTCGAAATCAATCTCGAGGAGCTGCGGCGGCTCTCCAAGCGGCATCACACGGCGCGCAACGGGATCGATCAGTTCCTGCTGAAAAACGGCCGGACGATCAATGTGCTTGCCGAAGGCCGGCTGGTCAACCTGGCATGCGCCGAAGGGCACCCGCCCGGCGTGATGGATATGTCCTTTGCCAATCAAGCCCTGGCGGCCGAGTACCTGAAACGGGAAGCGCGGCGGATCGCCCCGCACGTGTATCCCGTGCCGAAGGCAATCGACCAGGAGATCGCGCGGCTGAAGCTCAAGGCGATGGGGGTCTCGGTCGACACGCTCACCCCCGAGCAAGAGGAGTATCTCTCGAGCTGGGAACTGGGCACCTAACTGCGTTAGGGGTTTCGCCTCAGCAGGCGGAGGGCCCACCACACCGCCAGGGCATGAGGCAGCAGCGCGCCGACGATGACGGGAGGAAATTGCAGCCCGCGCCAGGGAACGCCCGCAAGGTAAAACGATTTGGCCAGCCCCTCGCCGAATCCCACACCGACGTAATAGAGCAGCCCCCATCCTAAGCTCATTCCCAGCCCTCGGAGATTGCCGCGCAATTGGGGCTGGGTGGAGCCGGCAAACGCCAGCAGGCAGACGATCACGTTCATCAGCGGCATCGTCAGCTTCGACCAGAGGGCGACCTGAAACTCCCGCACGTTCGTGATGTTGATCGATTTCAGCCGCGCGATCAAGAGGCGCAGATGGCCGAACCGCATCGTCTCCGGCCGCGCCTGGGGATTCCTGAAGGTGTCGATCGTCACCGGGTAACTCAACAGCCGCTCGACGAAGAACTCCGGTTCTCCCTGCAGCAGGCCCTTCGCGTTGAGGCGGTAAATCGTGCCGTTCAATAGCAGCCATCCGTGCGGCGTTTCGATGGCGCGCTCCGCGTGCAAATTTTTCAGCGGACGGTTCTTGAGATCGTGCTCAAGAATCGTCAGCTCCGTCAGCTCCTTCTGCTCCACCTCCAGCATCCGCGCGTGATAGAGGCGATTAAATGCGTCGGTGACGGCGACATTGTGGATCGGGGCATCCGTTTTTTTGCCGCGGAAATGCGCCTCCTTGATCTGCTCGTACGCCACCGCCGTCTTCGGGATCACCCGGTCATTCACCAGAAACACGGCCAGGCTGACGAGCCATCCCAAAAACAGAAACGGGATGCTAGCCCGCAGCAAGCTCGTCCCGGAGGCGCTCATGGCCAGCAGCTCCTGATACCGCGAGAGCCGCGAGGCCACAAACGAGCCGGAGAGCAGCAACGCAATGGGCGAGGCCTTCACGAAGATGAAGGGAATAAAGTTCAGATAATACTGGGCCAGGGTGCGCAGCGGAATGCGGTACCGGAGAATGTCGTCCAGGCGCTCAAAAATGTCAATCAGGCAGCTCAAGAAAATGAAGACGATGAGACACCAGATCCACACCGGGATGAGCTGCTTGACGGCGTACCGATCGAGAATTCGCATGTCAGTGGCGGACGGCGCGCGCGAGCAGGGGCGCGCTGATGAGCCCGCCGAGGAGGTTGGGCGCCCACATGGCCGCCATCGGCGAGAGCCAGCCTTTCAGCGCAATGGCATTCATTCCGATATTCAGCAGGTAGTAGGCCATGAAGATCCCCAGCACCCACACGTAGGCGATCAGCCGCTCATGATGATGCAAGCGCAGGCCGAGGGCCAGCCCGAAGATCGCGAAGATCAGCACGGCGAATGCGCCGGCGATTTTTTGATGCAGCTCCAGGCTGATCGGGAGCCCGTCGATGCCTTCGGCGCCCAGGCGCGTGCGCTCGGCCATCAATTCCTTGAACGTCATCTCCCGCAGTTTCTTGCGCAGCTGCGAGGGGTCTTCCTGTCCCGAGCGCAAGTTCATGGCGTACTCCTTGAAGACCGTTTTATAGAACGCGCCGGGATGGAATTGATCCCACTCATCCATCGTCCCGTCGGAGAGCTTCAACTGGACGCCGCGTTTATCCGGCAGCTGCTCGAAGCGTCCCCGATCGGCGATGATCGTCCGGGTGGGGCCGTTGGCTTGCGGTTGGTAGATCCGGACGTTGTCCAATCGCCGTCCCTCCACATGATAGACGTAGATCACATACGGCGGGAAATCCTTGATGAAGGTGCCGGCTTCCAGATACGCGGTGGGTTGCTTCATCCCGATCGCCTTGAGCTGCCGGCGGAACGCCAGGTGCGACATGGGGACGAGCCGATCGTTGACGACCAGCATGAAGCCGCTGAGGACCAACCCCACCATGACCATCGGCAGCACCAGCCGAAAGGGGGCCACGCCGGAGGCGCGCATCGCAATCAGCTCATAGTCGCTGCTCAGGCGCCCGAAAGCCAGGATCATCGCGACCAGGCAGGCCATCGGGACCGTGAAACTGAGCAAAAAGGGGACCAGGTAGATCATCAACCGGAGGATATCGAAGAGGCTCACACCCTTGGAGATGACGAGATCGGCGAACTTGACGATGTTGCCGACCAGCAGTACCGCCGTCAAGCCCCCCAGCGTGACGAAGAACGGCCCCACATGCTCGAGCAAGACGTACGTGCGCAGCGTCTTCATCCGAGGAAGCAGAAAGCTCTACTCATGTAATGGAGTTCTGGCCCCGGTGAGCACGTAGACGGCTCGGGCTCCGGCCTCTTTGAGCGCGGCAGCGCACGCATGGGCGGTGGCCCGGCTTGTCATGACATCATCAATGAGGAGGACGGCGCGATCGTTGACCAGCCGCGGTTGCGCCACGAAGGCATGGCGGACATTTCGCCACCGCGCGCCGGGCGACGGCAAGTGATGTTGCGCCCGGGTCCATCGCACGCAGCGAAGGGCCGAGGCCGCGTACGGTTTCTGGAGCAGGCGAGCGATGTCGCGGCCTAATTCGTCCGTCGGATGGGCCCCGCGCATCCTGCGCTTGAGCCAATGCGCAGGAACCGGGGCGAGGAGCGTGATCGCCTCGAGCGGAAAGGCCGACGCGGCCAATGCGGCCATATCGTTAGCCAGCCATCGGGAGAGCCGCCAGCGATGGTGGTATTTGATCTGGCGGAGGAGGGTTTGGCCGGTTCCGGCGTACTGCAATGGGGCGCGCGCCATCTCAAACGCCGGAGGGCGGTCGCGGCATGCGCGGCATCGCACGATAGCATCGAAGGCTGCGGCAAGCGGCGCGCCGCAGCGCACGCAGTAGGGGGCCCTCGTGCGCGGGAGCCGCTGCTGGCATGCGCCGCAGAGCAGATGGCGATCGGTCCTCCGGGAGGGCAGCGGAGCCCGGCACAGCAGGCACGCGTTGGGGTAGAGCAGGCCAATCAGGGATGCAAGCATAGAAACTCCACCATAACACGGGCATCTTGATGCGTCAATGGACTGTCCGTTACATGAGAAAGGCTTGACGGGGTAGAACGCATTCTGTAGGCTATAAGAGTCTCTACCACTATGACACCACAAGAAATTCAGGTCCGAGCGCTCTATTTGTTTCTCGCCTGCAGCCAAGTGATCGACACCTCTCAAGCACAGGCAGGCCGAGCGGTTCCCGAAGCGCCGGAGACCGGCCGGCTGTTGTTTCAGAAAACACTCAGAAGGGAGCTGGGATTGCTCTTCCGCTATTGGGCCACGCAGCATATTTGGAAGGCGCTGGAGCGCTGCGAAGCCGATGCCACCAACATCAATCTCGCGCTCCTGCGGCTGTTCTTCGAGGGGCTCCGCTTGCCGAAGGATGGCAGCGGGTTGCGGTATGCGCAGCTGTTTACCGTGCCGGAGCAAATCCAGGAGCTGTCTCACCGCCTGAACCAGAGCCTGGGGACGGGTGGCGATGCCGTGCTGAAACAGCTCCAGGATGATCTGCCGGCGTGGCGAGCTGAAGTCATCAAGCACACCACCGATGCGCTCGGGCTCTCCATTGAGGAGCTCTCAGCCAAGATCAAGCGCTGGGCGGAGCGGGAGCCTGAGGCGGTGTGAGGGAGCATCGCGTCATGGCCATCCCTGCATGGTTGTGGATCACCTCGCCGTTGAAATTAGCGCTCTGGTGCTTTGCGCGCGCGGCGACATGGGGCGGGACAGCGTTCCTTTGGAAACGGCATCGGCGCGCGCGGCAGCACTTCTGGGTCCGGCTGCTCGTGCTCAACGCGGTGTCGATCGGCATTCTGGTAGGCGTGTTTTTTTGGCTCCATCATCGCGTGGTGCAATAATCAACAGAGGGAGGTGCGCATGGCCCGTCAGGGAGTGTTAAAAGCGTTCTCGGAGAGCGAAGCGTCAACCACGCCGAAGAGCGAGGAGATCGCCCGCGTGGCCTACGAATTGTTTGCGCAGCGGGGCTGCGAGCACGGGCATGACCAAGAAGACTGGTTTCGCGCGGAGCAGATTGTTCGCCAGCGGCGCCGCTCACAAAAGCAGCAGATAGCCAATAGCAGATAGCACACAGTCGGATGCCAGTGCCCACGAGTGAAGTGTCGCTGACCTTCATCGTTGCCGGTGTGGCCGCCATCGCCTTGGTGATCGGCGTGCTCCTCTACCGCTATTCCCAGCGGAGCAGCCGAGAGCAGTTTGAGGGCGAGGGGGAGCGCTCCGGGGGAGGAGCCGCCTCCTCGGCCACGCTGCCTCCCACCCAGCTCGCCCCGGTGATTCTCGAGCAGCTGAAGCAATTGCCCGGCTCATCCCAACAGCGCCAGCGCGTGGCCCGGACTGTGACCGACATCGTGCAGCGGGCGATGGACGATCATGTGGGAACCGTTAAGCGCGACCTGACCCACCACTACGGCCGTCAGCTGGAGGAAACCAAGCGGACCGCCTCGGCCCTCCAGCGCAAGTATCAGGAGACGCTGCAGGAGAAGAAGCAAACCAGCGCCGTGCTGGAGAGCATCGCGGAGGGGCTCGTCGTCATCAACAATAAGGGCGATGTGGTGATGATGAACTCGGCGGCCGAGCGGCTGCTGTCGGTGCGGCAGAAAGACCGGATCGGCCGGCCGCTGCAAGAGGGCCTCGGCGATGAGCAGCTGCTCTCGCTCGTGCAGGGCAACCGCAACGACGGCGCGCAGGAGATCGTGCTCGACGCCAAGCAGGAGAGCACCAAGCGGGTCCTGCGCGCGAGCCATGCCATGATCACCGATGAAAACGGCAAGACGGTGGGGATGCTGGCGATGCTCAGCGACGTGACGAAGCAGCGGGAGATCGAGCAGCTCAAATCTGATTTCGTCTCCACGGTCAGCCATGAGCTGCGCACGCCGCTCGTGGCCATGCGCCACGCCCTCTCCATCCTGACGGATCAGGTGGCCGGCCCGCTCAATGGCGAGCAGCAGAACTTCGCCGGCATCATCCAGCGCAACCTGGATCGCCTCAATACCCTGATCAACGATCTGCTGGATCTTTCGAAGCTGGAAGCCAGGAAAATGGCGCTGCGCCCCGAGACGGCGTCGATAAGCGCGATCGTCGCACAGGTGGCCGAGTCGCTCGAGCCGTGGGCGGGCACGAAGGCCATCAGCCTGGTGCGCCGCGTGCCGGAGGGCTTGCCGAATGTGGTGTGCGACCCCAACCGCATGACCCAGGTGCTCACGAATCTCGTGGGCAACGCGATTAAGTTCACGCCGAACCAGGGGCGGGTGACGATCGAAGTGAAGCTCATTCCTGAGGAGCGGATGCTGGAAGTCAGCGTCGCTGACACCGGCATCGGCATTACCCCTGAGGATCTGCCGAAGCTCTTCAGCAAATTCCAGCAAGTCGGCGGCGAGCGCGCCGGCAGCGACATGAGCGGCACGGGCCTGGGGCTGGTCATTGCCAAGGAAATCGTCGAGCTGCATCAAGGCCGCATTTGGGCTGAAAGCGACGGCAAGCAGGGCTCCCGTTTTCTCTTCGCGATTCCGCTCAATCCTGCCTTTCCAACGGCGTCGTAGAGGCCGCACCGTGCGACGCCTTAGCCTATGGACGATGGTCGTCCTGGGCGGCGTTGCCGCCGCGGCGTGGGCCCTCGAAGACTCCTCTCCATCCTCGCTGCCTGCGAAAGTCTCCCGGTTGAACAACCTTGGGGTCACGGCGGCGCAAAGCGGGGATTTCGAAATTGCCGCGGACTATCTTCGCCAAGCGCTGGCGATGGCTCCCCGCGACGCCCACGTCAAGGAGAACCTGTCCAGCATCTTGACCGATTGGTCGCTGGGGGTGGACCAGCAGGGCAAGCCGCAGGAGGCGGTCGATCTGCTCGAGGAGGCCGTCGAGCTGCAGGCCAAGAACGGGAAAGCCTGGGTCCGCCTGGGGGACATCTTGTATTTCCGCATGAGCCGATTCTCCGAGGCGATCGCCGCCTGGCAGCAGGCGCAAGGGAAGATCCCCGAGGCCGCCTGGCGCAGCGTCGTGGAGCGGATCGCCCAAGCCCAGCGCGATCAGCTCATCGAACGCACATTCGCCAATAGCGAATCGCCGCATTTCGTGATTCGCGCGGCCCCCAACGAATCGTTCGATCGCGAGGCCCTCGTGGCGACGCTGGAGAAGGCGCATCTTCGGCTCAGCGAGGTCTTCGGGGACGCCCCCCCGCACCTGACCGTCCTGGTGTATAGCCGGGGAGATTTGCACCGCACCTATTACCAGCGCGACTGGGCCGTCGGATTTTATGACGGCCGGATTCGGCTCAGCGCCGAAGACTTGGATGCCCCCTACGTTCCCGACCTCATCATGCACGAGCTGACGCATGCGTTCCTTCAAGAATTGTACGGCCGCCGGCTGCCGACCTGGGTCCATGAAGGGTTTGCCCAGGCGATGGAGCGGGGCTTGTTGAGCAGCCCGGAGCGCGACCGGATCGAGCGGCGGATCAGGGAACGCGCCCAGTGGATTCCGTTGAAATGGCTGGATCGGCATTTTCAGCAGCCCTCGAGCACCGAGGATATCGCGCATGCGTATGTGGAGGCGAGCGTCGTCGTTGAGGAGCTGGTGAAGCGCTACGGCCGAGGGCGGTGGCTCGCGTTTCTTGAAGCGCTCTCCAAAGGCCGGACGGCGGAGTTGGCCTACAACGAACACTTCGCGCCCTCCACCTGGGCCAAAGCGGATCGAGGCATTTTCGACTGAGTGATGGGTTTACTCATTCTCTTTGGTGTCGGGTTCACCACGGGCCTCTCAGGCGCCATGCTGCCTGGACCGCTGTTTCTCCACACCGTCTCTGAAGCGCTGCATGCGGGGCGGTGGACCGGGGTGAAGGTGGCCGTCGGCCATTTGCTGCTCGAGCTGTGCTTCGTCGCGCTGATTCTCCTCGGGTGCCGGCAGCTGCTGGTCTCATCCACGTTCCGCGCCATCATGGTGTGGGTGGGGGCGATCGGGTTGATCGTCATGGGCGCTATGATCCTCACGCAGCTGCCGCATTTTTCGCTGCGGCATCAGGCGGCCGTCGCCTTTCACGGCGGACCGTGGCTCGGGGGGGCGGTGTTTAGCATCGTCAGCCCGGGGTTTATCGTGTGGTGGGCGACGATCGGGGCGGCGGTGCTCGTCCAGGGGATGCTCGCCGGATGGCGGGGCCTTGCGGCCGTCTTGCTCGGTCATGCCGCGGCGGATGTGTCGTGGTCGTGGGGCATCGCGTTGTCGGTTGAAAAAGGCAAGGCGTATTGCACCGACCGGACCTATCGGCTCATCATGGCCGGGATCGCGGCGTGGTTGATCATCTTGGGGGTGGGGCTGCCGATGAGCAAAGGTTGACAAGGGTGCATAATTTTGTTACAAGTAAACGTAAGATCAAGCACTTATGAGCTACTACCGCGTCATTGGGCTCGAGAAAGAACCGTTTTCCACAAGTCCTGATCCTGCCTTCTTCTACCAATCCGATAAGCATCGCGCCGCCCTGGCCAATCTCCTCATCGAGTTTCGGCTCAAACGGGGCCTGAGCATCGTGCTAGGCGATGTGGGGACCGGCAAGACCACCTTGGGCCGCAAGCTGATCCAAATGCTGCGGGATCGCGAGGGCTTCATCTTTCACATGGTGCTCGATCCCACCTATCCGTCGGAGGATCTGTTTTTCAGCGCCCTCATCCGCACGCTGGGGGTCAGCATGACGGCGGCCGCACCCACGCTGGTGGACTACCGCGAAGTGCTAGAACGGTTTCTCTTGCACAAAAGCGTCGGCGAGCGGCAGACCGTCGTGCTCATCATCGACGAGGCGCACAAGCTCAATGCGCTGTCATTGGAAGCCTTGCGCATCCTGCTCAACTATGAAACCAATGAGGTGAAATTGCTGCAGCTGGTCCTCATGGGGCAGATGGAGCTGCTGCCCCTGGTGACGGGGATGCGCAATCTCATGGACCGGATCAGCTTTCGGTGCGAGCTCTCGCCGCTGTCGCTTGAGCAGACGCGCGAGATGATTCATTTTCGGCTGCAAGAGGCCGGCTACCGCTCGCCGCTGACCCTGTTTACTGACGAGGCAGTTGAGGCGATTTTCGAGTATTCGGACGGCTACCCGCGGCGCATTGCGATGATGGCGCACAAGGCGCTGCGGACGCTCGTCATGCAGAAACGGCGCGTCGTGGATGGCGAGCTGGTGGATGATTTGGTGCAGCAGGAATTGGAGGCGGGATGGTTCCCAGTAAGGAGACTGCAGAAGAGCAGCTCCTCCGTATGATTGAAGGCTCAACAGCCCCCGCTACGCCTCAGCCGCCTCAGCGCGGCGGCCGGTATGTTGAGCGGATGACGGAGCAGCTGAAGGCGCAACTGGCCCAGGCGCGCCGCTGGGCCTGGCCGTTGCCGCAGCGCGCGACCAGCGATGCGCTGCTCGCTCGGCTTCGGCTTATCGAGCGGCTCCTCTGGGTCGCCTTGATCCTGTTGGGCGCGTACGTGGTCTGGAGCGTATGGCTGACCGAGCGGCATCCGCCGGTGATCGCCTCGCATTCTCCCGCGGTGGGGCCGGAATCCTCCGCGGCGCAATCGCCGAACCCCGAGGGGGACCGCCTCAAGGAGCTTTCGGAGTACCGGGAAGCGCTCGCCCTGCGCAACCCGTTTGCGCTGAGCGCTCGCTCAAGCGGGGGGCGCTCCGATGAGGAAGTGAAAAATAAGCTCACCCAGCTGACCGGGGTGCTGTCCGTCGTCGGCATCAACCGCGGGGCCTCGCCAGAAGCGCTCATCGAGCACAGCGAAGAGAAGCGCACCTATTTCGTGAAAGTCGGCGATCAAATCAACGGCCTGACCGTGCGTGCCATCGACCAGCGCGGCGTGGTGGTCTCCTATGAAGGCGAAGAAATCGTCCTCAAATAATGGCCAGTAAGCGACAGATTTCCCCGTGGAGGATTGTGGGCGCTGCGTCGCTGATCAGCGCCACGTTCTTATGGCTGACGTGGGTGCGCGCGGGCGCGGCGGATGACCAGCCGGTGGAAGTGGCCGCCTTGCCGGCGGAGCCAGCCCCCGCCCAGACGTCCCTCTTGGGCATGAATGAGCGCGTCTCCCTGGACTTGCGCTCCACCGACGCCACCGATGCGCTGAAATACCTGGCGTCCAAAGGCGGCCTGAACATCGCCATCAGCAAAAACGTCTCCGGACGCGTGAATCTGTTTTTGACCGATGTGCCGATCCGCGATGTCTTCGAGCTGATCCTGCGCAGCAATAGCCTCGCGTATGACCGGCAGGGCGATGTGTACAACATCATGACCGAGGAGGAATATCGCGCGCTGTACGGCAAGAAATTCGCCGACCTGCGCCAGGTGCGGACCTTCCGATTGCAATATGCCATCCCCCAGCAGGCCTTCAACCTCCTGGATACCTTAAAGAGCGAAGTCGGCCGCCTGCTCGTCGATGAAGACACCGGGACCGTCATGGTCATGGACACGCCGCAGACGCTGCAGAAGATGGAGCTGGCCCTCGCCACACTGGAGAAGGGCGGCATGACCCGGGTGATCGATTTGAAGTACGCGAAGGCGAAGGACGTCGAGGAGCGGCTCAAGGACCAGCTCGAGGCCAATAAGCTGGGCTTCGTGAAGGCCGATGAGCGCAGCAATCAGGTCATCCTGAAGACCCTGCCGGATCGCATGGATGAGCTGGAAGCGCTCATCCGCATGATCGATCGCAAGACCCGCGAGGTGCTCATCGACTCGAAAATCGTGAAAGTGCAGTACAATGACGACCATATCACCGGTGTCGATTGGGACCAGGTCTTCACCAATATTAAATTTCACGGCGTGGATAAGAAAGGAGATTTTCGCTCAGCGGTGAGCGGCACCCCGCCGAGCGAAGTTCCCTCCGTGACTCGGATGGACCTGAACGCGCTGTTGGGGTTAAGCAGCAGCACCGGAACCGGTCCGACGGGCACCAAGGCTCCGACCCGAGCGAATCTGGGCAAGCTCGCCTTTACCACCATCAACACCACAGGCTATGAATTGTTCCGCTATCTGCAAACCCTCGGCAAAACGCAGATTATTTCCAATCCGCGCCTGATGGTGACGGAGAACCAGGAAGCCAAGATCCACGTGGGCACTCGCGAAGCGTATATCACGAGCACGACCACGACCGGCCAGACCACGTCGACGACGGCGGAGGACGTGCAGTTTATCGATGTGGGGATCCAGCTGGCGGTCACCCCGACCATCAATCAAGACGGGTTTGTGACGATGAAAATCAAGCCGGAGGTCTCCAGCGTCGTCCGCACGCTCACCACGCCGAGCAACAACAAAATCCCCATCGTGGATACCTCTACCGCCGAAACGAATGTGATGGTGGCGGACGGCACGACGGTGGTCCTCGGCGGCCTGCGGAAAGAGGAAATAAAGAACACGGATGAGCAGATCCCCTGGCTGGGCCACATCCCCATCATCGGCGACATCCTCTTCAAGCAGGCCAATCACAGCAAAACGCTGACCGAGCTCGTGGTCTTCATCACCCCGCACATCCTGGGAGGCGAGAAGCTGGTGACCGGCGATGAGTCGGGGCGCGTGCTGGAGTACCGCGACTACGCTCCGGTGCTGTCCAAGCAGCCCTCGCGCGCGGAGCCGCGCCGCCGATGACCGAACGCCGCGGGAACACCACATGGCGAGAGGTGGGCGTCGTCATCGTGATCGGGCTGGCCATCGTGGCGGCCGGCCATACCGCCTGGCGCCTGATGGGCGAATTGCGCCGCCTGCGCTCCGAACAGCTCGACTTGAAAAAACATGAGGTGCTCACGCAGGAGCAATTGAATCAGTTCCAGGCGGAGCAGGCCCAGCTGACGAAGAATTTGCAGCTCGTGGCGACCGATCGGGATAATCTCGTGGCCCAGGTCAAGCACATGGCGCAGGCTCAGCAGGATGCCGACACGCAGCGGCAGCTCTTCGAAGACATGTTCCGCGGATCAGAAGCCGAGCGGCTGGCCCTCCTGCATCGGTTGGGCCCGCTGGAAACGCAGCAGCAGGAGCTGGTGAAGGACCGGGAGTTTCTCATCAACGAGCGGGCCGCCCTGCAGCAGTCGGTGGTAGCGCTGCAGGATCGGGTCCAAAAGCGCACCGAAGAAAAACGCCTCAAGCAGCAGCTGGCCGACGCGGAAAAAAAGCGCAAGCAGCTTGAGGCGTCGCTGGCGAAAAATTCCCGCACGCTGGATCAGGTGGCGAAGGAGCGCGCGAGCATCCAGCAGGATTTCGCCAAGCTGAAACAGCGCTACGAGCCGCTGCAGGAGCGCTATGCGCAGCTTTTATCCGACAATAAGACGCTCAAGAGGAAGGTGGAGCGCCTGCCCGGCGACCTGGCGGATTTGACGCGCGAGCATGAGCGCCTGATCAAAGACTTGGGCGACACCCACTATAATATGGGGGTCATGTTTTCGAAGCGCCGGGATTTCCCCCGCGCGGCCGCCGAGTTTCAGAAGGCGATCGAGCTGAAGCCCGATGACGCCGACTCCGATTACTATCTGGGGGTGATTTATGACGAGCTCCTGCCGGATCGCGGGCGGGCCACCACGCTGCTGCGGCAGTATCTCGTCCTCAGCCCCGAGGGGGCGCAAGCCAACTGGGCGCAGCAGTACATTGCGTCATGGAGAGCGTGGGAAGCGAAAGAGCGGCTGGAGTAATGGATCATGGATGGTGGATGGTGGATGGTGGATTTGAAGGTGCTGGTTCTTCCACGATCCACGATCCACGATCCACGATCTCTGCTAGGGTAAGCGGTGTTGCTGCGGCCCTTCTGTGGTTCTCTAGTGCGCTGCCAGTTTACGCCGCGGACGAGCCGACGGTTCCAGTGGCGGCGCAGCCTGTGATTTCACCGACGCCGATGGCTGCGCCGGATTCTCCGCTGGATCACCTGAACGCGCAGCTTGGCGGCACGCGATGGCGGATCGACGTCACCCCGCTTAGGCCGGCATCGCCAGCGCCCTCCCAGAAAGACATCCTCATGTTCGACGACGGCAAGGTGGCCTCGGAGCGGCTCGCCGCAGAGGGGTTTGCGGCGAGCAAGTATACGTTGAGCTTTGGGGAAGGCGAGGCGCTGGTGTGGGAATCCATGATGCGCAGCGAGGCCGCTGGGATCGTGTTTTGGCACGCTGAGCTGCAGCGCAATGCCATCCGCGGGGTGTTCAGCAAGCGCGCCGGCGGAGAAGCCCACCAAGATTTTTCCTTCTCAGGGGCGGAGACCAGCGGCAAGACAGTGCGCCTGCCGGCAACGGCCACGGCGGCGATGCCGCTTGGGATCGCCACAGAGGCTCCAACGACACCGCAGGGTCATCACTAACAAAGGTCCCCTCATGCTCACGCGTCACCGATCGATGGTCATGGTTGTGCTTGGATGCCTGCTTGCCGGCGCGCTCTTCGCGGCGTGGTTCCCTCCGGCAGGGCAAGCCGAGCGGTCGAATGACACGGCGGCCGCCGCATCAGCGGCTCCGGATGGCGCAGTGGAAGGATCCGTCTATGATGCTCTGCGCCAGTTGACGACGACCCTGGAAGAGCGCGGCCGCGAGGTCGATCGCCTCAAGCGCGCCGTGGGGACCGCCGAGGAGCAGCTGGCGGCCATCGCCGCTCAGCGGGATCAACAGCAAGAGCAACTCCAATCGCTGCAGTCCCAGCAGCAGCTGCTGCAGAAGTCGCTTGACGGCAAGACCCAGGAGCTCGAGCAAGCGGCGGCCCATCTGGTCCAGTCGCGCGCGAGCGCCGAGGATCTTGAGCGGCAGCTCACCGCGGCGACGGAGGCGTTGGCCGCGGTCCGCGCCACGTCTCAGGAGACAGCCGGCGCGCTGAAAACAGCCCGCGACCAATTGGCGGGGCGCGAAGACGCGCTGGCGAAAACGACCTCAGCATTGACATCGGCCAAGCAGCTCGCCGAAGACACCCAAGCGCGGCTGGGCAAAGATCTCGAGCGCCTCCGCGCCGATCTTCAGGCGACGAATGAGAAGCTCGCCCGCACCTCTTCGCGCGCGCAGCAGCTTCAGGATGAGAACGCGTCGCTCTCGCAGCAGGTGGCCCAGGCGCAGGACCAGTTGGAGAAAGCCAAGGCGGACATCGGTCGGTTGAAGGTGGATCGCAATGAGATCGAGCGGCTGCAGCGGGTGATCACGACGGCGGAGCGCAACCTGAAGTCGCTCGCCGAGGAGAAAGCCCAGACGGCCACCGAGCTGTCAGCGGTGAAACAGCAGCTGGCGGCCTCGGCCAAAGACACCGCCGGGCTGCAAACGCAGTTGGCGAGCGAGCGGACAGCCCGCGAGGGGATGTCGCAGCAGCTCGCCGATGCGAAGAAGACCTACGAGGGCCTCGTCGATCGCATGAGCGAGCTGCAGCAGCAGCAGCGGGCGTTGCTCGATGAGCTGGAGGTGCGCGGCAAAGCCAATGTGGTGCTCCAAGACGACCTCGCCGCGCTCAAAGAGCGCATGGGGCAGCGCGATGAGCAGATGCAGCAACTGCGGGATTTGCACGCCACCCTCGATGGGCAGTATACCGATCTGCAGGGCGAGCAGCGGAAGCTCCACGCGCAGTTGAGCGAGGCGGATGCCCGCAACCGGGCCCTCAACGATCAGGCGCTCCAGCTGACGAACACGCTGAACAACACGAAAGCGGAATTGGCTCAGGCGACGGTGAAACGCAATGATTTCGAGGCGGTGAAACGCTCGCTGAGCAAGGCGCAGGAGCTCACACAGCAGTTGGCGAAGGACCGGGATGCGCTGCAGGACCACGGCAAGACGCTCTCGCAGCAGCTCGAGGGCGCGCAGGGACAGATCGAACGCGCCAACAAGGAACTGGCGACGGAGCAGAAGGCCAGAGCCGCCCTCCAGGATCAGGCGGCCGCCGTGCGGCAGCAGAAGGATGACCTGGCCCAGCGCTTGGCGGCAGTCACCACGACTCAGCAGGCGGCGCAGCAGCAGCTGGTCGAAGCCGGGAAGGCCGTCAAAGGCCTTCAGGATCAGCTGGCAACAACGACGCAGCGCTTGACGGATCGCGAAGGGCAGCTGAAGAAGCTTGATGAGGCGTACACGGCGCTGCAGCAGCAGTATGCGGCCGCCCAACAGGAGCAGCAAACAGCGGATCAGCGCGCCGCGCAAACCACGTCGGCACTCCAAACCCAGGTCGAGCAGCTCACGCAGCAACTGGCCAAAACGCGGGCCGCCAACGCGGATCTCACGCAGCAGTTGGCCGCGCTGAAAGATGCGTCGGCGCAGCTCGATGCGCAGAATCAGCAGTCGATCGCCAAGCTGCAGGAAGCGCTCTTGACGGGGAGCAAGAACCAGGAGCAGCTCACCAAGGAGCTTGAGGAGAAAACCTCCCTGCTGAAAGAGCGCGATTTCGAGCTGGCCACCACGCGCGAGAGCTTTGCCAAGCGCGAGGGGCTGCTCCATCAGAGCGAGGATGAGCTGGCCAGATTGCGGGACCGGGAGCAGCTCCTCTCGTCCCAGACGGCTGAATTGCAAAAGGCGAAGGCGAGGCTCGAGGTGGCGATGGCGGGCGCGGCGGAAAAACTCCACGCCTATGAAGCCGGCCGGGACGAGGCCCAGAAATTCCGCGAGATGGTGGAGGAGCGCTTGAAGGAGCGCGATACCCAGCTCGTGGAAGCGCAGCGGCGCTTGGCGGAGCTGGATGGCGCGCAGTCGAGTAGCGCGGTGAAGGCGCAAGTGCTTGAGCAGACGCTGAAAGCCCGGGAAACGGAGTTGGCGGATCTGAAAAAGGTCGTCAGCGAACGGCAGGAAGATCAGGCGAATCTGACCGAGCGGCTGCGCATCGCCAAGCAGGCGGCCGATGAGATGTCGGAAGAGCTTAAAGGCCTCCGCTACATCAAGGCCGACTACACGAAGCTGCAGGACACCACGTCGTCCCAACAGCGGCAGATCATGCAGCTGCAGACGGACAAAGACACGATCTCGCGCGACTTGGAGCGCGTGAGCGCGCAGCTGAAGCAATTCGATACCAAGACGCAGGAGGATCAGCGGCAAGCGACCATTGAGAAGCAGGGCATGGAGCAGCGGGTCGAGCGGCTGCAACGGGAGCTCTCCGAAGCGCATGAGATGCTCACGAAGATCAGCGCCGAGCTCGGCGATCGGGTGAAGGATCAGGAGCAGAATCGGAATTTCCGCGAGCAGCTGGCGAAGCAGCTTGAGCAGCGCGAAAATCAGTTGAAGCAGGCGGAATCAGTCGTGTCGCTTTTGCAGCAGGGCACGAGCCCCGGCGAGGTGCTAAGCGGTGAGCCGCCCCAGGTGGTGGTGGGGCAGCCGTCATCGGGCGATACGCCGCCGATCGCCGAGCCCTCCGGCGGCCGGACCGAGGTTAAGGTGTTCCAGGTGAATGAGGAAGACGATTTTCTCGTGCTCGCACTCCCCGGGGCGAATTGGGCGAAGCAGGGGGCGACGATTGCGCTCGAATCGCAGGACCAGCACCCGGTGGCGACGGCGCAGTTGACCGAGCTCGATGGCCAGGGATTTGCCGTCGCCCAGATCATGAACCGGCCCACCCCCGCGCAGCCCATCCATAAGGGCGATTTGCTCATCGCCCGGCCGCTGCAATAGTCCGTGCCTCCTCATCGCGTTCTCCCCATGGTGCTGCTGTTGACGGCGACCGGGGCGTGCCTGACCGTCCCCGCCGAGGCCGAAGAGCCCTCCCTCACGATCACCGAACCGCGCCAAGGCGACGCGCTCAAAGGCGTCGTCACCATCGCCGTGCGCGTCAACACCGCGGAGGCCATTGATCATGTCACCGTCCTAGCTGACGGCGAGGTGCTCGGGGCTGACGCGCTGCCGCCGTACCGCGTGGAGTGGGACACGCGCCGAGCAGCCGACGGGCCCTACGTCTTGACGGCCCGGGCTCGCAACAGAGCCTCGGGGACCGCGCTGTCGTCGCGATGCTCCGTGACCGTCGATAACACGCCGCCGAGCGTTGCGTGGAGCAGCCCGGCGGAGGGCTCGGCGATCGGCGGCGTGGTCGCCTTGGAGGCGCAGGCCGGCGACATCATCGGCATCGCCGCTGTCAGATTTCTGGTGAATGGGGAAGCGGTGGGAGAGGCCACCACGGCTCCCTATGTGGTGTCATGGGATTCGACGACGCTGCCGAACGTCCGCTGCTCGCTCGTGGCCCGCGCCTTTGACCGCGCCAAGAACATGGCCAGCTCCCATCCGGTGATCGTGAAACTGTCCAACCCGAGCCGCCCGCCCGTCGTTGAACCGCTCGCTCCCTTGACGCTGAAGGAGCTGCAGCCGGTCTCCCTGGCGATCCGCGCCAAGGATCCGGACGGGGCGCGCGATCCCTTGCGCTACACCGCGCTGAGGCTGCCCGAGTGGCTGCATCTTGATGAGAAGACCGGCGAGCTGCACGGCATTCCCGGCCCGCAGGAATGCTCGAAGAAATCCCCCAGGAAAGATTATGACGTGGTCTTCAGCATCTGCGATCCCGAACCCCTCTGCACGAAAAGTCCGTGGGCGGTGACGGTCACCGATCATAACAGCCCGCCGCAGATCGACTCGCCCGGCGATCAGACGGTCGATGAAGCCGAGCCGCTGACGGCGAGGTTTGTGACCAGCGATCCCGAAGACGACCCCTTGATCTGCAAAGTCTCAGGGCTTCCGCCGTGGACGAAGTTCGACAGCGCCACCTGCACGATCAGCGGCAGCCCCGGCCCCAAGATTGCCACCCTGGCCGAGCCGAAGACGGTGTATGACCGGGTGCGCGTGGAGGTCTGCGACCCCGAGCCGCTGTGCGCCACGGCCAAAATCACCATCACGGTCAACGACACGCAAAACCGGGCCCCGGTGTTCGATCCCATCAAGCCCCAGACCGTGGATGAAGGGCGCAGCCTGAAACTGGCGGTGCGCGCCGTTGATGCTGATGAAGACGCGGTGTATCTCTCCGCGAAACCTCTGCCGGATGGCGCGGCCTTCGAAGACCGATCCGATCGGACCGGGCTCCTCACCTGGTCGCCGCGGTTTGACCAATCAGGCCATTACACCATCAGTCTGAAGGCGACCGACGGGGCTCTGATCACCACGGAAACGCTTGAGGTCACGGTCCGCGAAATGAGCGTCTCGATCTCAGGATACATCCAGGATTATTCCACCGGCCTACCACTTCGGGACGCCACCGTCACCCTCTCGGCCTTCGGCACGACCCTGCAACACGCTAAGACGGATGCGAAGGGGTATTACTTGCTCAAGGGTGTCAGCCCTGGCACCTACCAAGTCACGCCGACCTACGAGCTCAAGCGCGAGACCACGCTCGGGGCTGCCGTCAAGCTGCGGGCGGTGAGCTTCAACCCGACCGGGGCGAAGGTGACGGTGAAAGACCGCGATGAGACCGACGTTGATTTCGCCGGGACCCCGCCGGAGTGATCTGTTGTCGGCTTTGGCCTTGTGGTATACTGGCAACAACATGTACATGGACCGCAACCTGAATCTATCAGGAGGAAACGCAATGGGGCGGAACGTCGCGGGTCGATGGATGGCGCTTGCAATAGTGGTCGGGATGGCGAGGGCATCAGCGGCGATGGCAGCCGATGCGCAGCAGATGGAAAAGAATGTGCGAGCCCAGCTCGATGGGACCGTCTGGACGGTCGACATGCAGTCCCCGTCGGAGTCGAAAGGCAGATCCCAGAAGGACACGCTGACGTTTACGAAATGGGGCGTGGTCTCCGAGCGATTGACAAAAGCCGGCTATGCCAATTCTAATTATTCGCTGACGTTTCCGAATGCCCAGACCCCGGTGTGGGACACGACCCTCTCGGATGAGAAGCTTGGCATCGTGCGGTTGCACGGGGAGTTCCGCGGCGGCAGCCTTCAGGGGGTGATCAGCGAGGCCCCGGCCAAAGGCAAGCCGATGGATTACGAGTTTTCCGGCACTGAAACGAGCGGCAAGGTGATTGATCCGAGTCAAACTCCCACACCGCCAGCTCCGCCGGCGGCACCACCGGTTCCTGTGAATCCTGAAGCGGTCACGCCACCGCCAGCAACCCCGCCGCCACCTTCGGCCGTGGTTGTACCGCCCGCGCCCCCCTCGGCACCGGCGGCGACATCCCCCCACGCAGCACAGGAAAAAAAGAAAAAGCGCGGCTGGTTCTAGCAACGCGGATGGGTGAAGCGAAACGCCGCGAGCACCTCGCTCACCAGCCGCACCCAGTTCCAGCGACGCATCCCTCAGGGGTGTTACCCGACGCTTCCTCGCGCGCATGGCTTGGCGTCGCGTGCCTCCTCCTCATCCTCGGCGCGATCGTCTATCGCAACATCCTGCGCAATCCTTTCCTGTGGGATGATCCCTACCTGATCGTCAATAATTACTTCATCAAGGGTTTCCACTTCCTGCCGGACCTGTTCACCCATCATCTGTATTACAGCACTGGCGGGGTGAGCAATTTCTACCGGCCGCTGCAATCCCTCGTGCTGATGGCGGAGTACGCCATCTGGAAGACCAATCCGCTCGGCTATCATCTCACGAGCATCGCCTTCCACGTGATCTGCGCCTTCCTGGTGTTCGTGATGATCACCGTGGTCTTTCAGCGCCGCGGGATCGCCTTCCTCATCAGCGCGTTGTTTTTGATCCATCCGGTGATGGGGGCACAGGTCGCCTACATTGCCGGACGGGCCGATATCCAAGCGACGGCGCTGATGCTGCTCTCGCTCATCCTGGTCATGTTGGCGTCGCGAACGCCGCAGGCATCATGGCTTCGCTGGCGGCTCATGGCGGCCTCCGTGAGTTCGTATGTGTTGGCCTTGCTGTCAAAAGAACTCGCGGTCATTTTCCCTTTGTTCTTGATGACCGTGCTGGCGGTGACGCGAATCGGCTCTCAGCGCATGACCGCGCCGTTTTGGGTGGCCCTCGCCATCTATGGCGCGCTGCGCCTGTCGGTGCTGCACTTTCCGAGTGCTGCCATCGTCCAAGCGCCTCCGTTGTGGATCCGCTTGCTCACCAGCGGCGAAGCGTTCGTGAGGCTGATCGGATTGCTGATGGTCCCGCAGCAGGTGCTGGTGGAAAAGCACGTGCCATTTGCGGTCAGCCTGTTTGAGCCGCGCACGTTCTTGTCAGTGGTCGCCCTGGCTGCCGTGGCAGCCATTGGCTGGTGGGCCAGGCGGCGGTCGCGCCTGGTTGCGTTTGGTCTTGCCTGGTTTTTCGTCAGCCTGCTACCTTCAGCGAATCTGATTCCGATCAATGCCACCATGGCCATCCACTGGATGTTTCTGCCGAGCATCGGTCTGTTTCTGGCCGTCGTCGGGGGAGCCGCCGATTGGATCAATTCGCTTCGCCCATCGATACAGCAGGTGATGCGGCGGCTCGCCCTGGGCCTGTATGCGCTGGTGCTGTGCGGCTATGGATGGGTGACGATGCAGCAGAATGCCATCTGGGGCGATCCGGAGCGATTCTTTCGACTCACCATCGAAAGCGCGCCGGAAAAAAGCTTCCGGGCTCATAACGAGCTCGGAAGCCTGTATCTGGATCAGGGCAAACTCGAGGCGGCCGTGAAGGAATTTCAGGAGGCGGTTCGCGTCAACCCGTCATTTGATCAGGCGTACGATAATCTCGGAACGGCCTACGATCATCTGGAGCGATTCGAGGAGGCCATCGCGGCGCATCAGCAAGCGCTGTCGATCAATCCGAACAACCCGAAGGTGTACAACAACCTCGGGGGAGCCTACCTGAAGTCAGGGCGCTCCGAGCAGGCGATTGAGGCGTTTCAGAAGGCGTTGTCGTTGAATGGTTCGTATGCCGCCGCGCTCAATAATCTGGGGGCCGCCTACTACTCGGTGGGCCGCGTCGAGGAGGCCCGCCGCTGCTGGCAGCACGTCCTCGCTCTGGATCCTTCAGCGACTTCCACGCGTGAAAATCTGCGACTGTTGAATAGCACCCACTGATGTGTTATAGTTGCGCTGAAGGAGATGCTCATGACCTATAAACTCTCTGCAATCATCGAACACGAAGGCCGCTGGTACGTTGCGCTGTGTCCCGAGTTGGGCGTTGCCAGTCAAGGAGAGACAGTGGATGTGGCGCTGGCGAACCTGCGAGAAGCCGTCCAGTTGTACCTGGAGACGGCCGAAGCCTCGGAAGTTCATCTGCCGACCGAGCCCCCGCTGTTGACCACCCTCGACATCGCCACGTAATGGCAAAGCTGCCGGCGCTCTCCGGCTCTGACTTGGTCCGCGCACTTGAGAAAGCTGGCTTCCTACTTGTTCGCCAACGGGGAAGCCACGCTGTCCTTCAGAAACGTACCACCGATCGAGTTCTCACCACTGTCGTCCCACAACATAAGGAATTGGCGATTGGGACCTTACGGGCGATCTTGCGACAAACCCACCTCAGCCCTGAGGAACTGACAAAATTCTTAAGCCTTCTGGTGGGTCTCGGACACTTTCTGAAATGAGCGATGACAATAGAAGAACCGGAGATGCTTCAAGGCGCTGGCTGAGCCTGGCAAGCGGCTTTCCTACCGCGCGTTTCGTAAGCTGATCACCATCGCGCATGTGCGGCATCGGCGCGATGCCTACCGCAAGCGATAGGTCGAATAACACGAAAGTCTATAACTAACGTCGCGCTCAATAATCTAGGGGTGGCCTACTACTCGGTGGGCCGCGTCGAGGAGGCCCGCCGCTGCTGGGAGCGCGTCCTCGCTCTGGATCCTTCAGCGACTTCCACGCGTGAAAATCTGCGGTTGCTCGACGACCCCCATGCCATGCTGCGCAAGTGACCCTTGACGTAACCAGGCGAAGCGGGTATATTAGTACTGGATGTACATCAAGCTATTTTGTACGTTTAGAGGCATAGAGAGGGAGGGGGAAGATGGTGCGCTTGACGGCAACTGAGGCGCGTGAGCATTTCGCCGATACGCTCAACCGCGTGTCCTATCGAGGGGAACGGATTGTGGTCTTCCGGCGTGGCGGCAAGGACATGGCCGCGGTTGTGCCGATGGAAGACCTGGAAACGCTGCAGCGACTTGAGGACAAACTCGACCACGAAACCATCCAGAGGGCGCTGGCTGAGCCTGGCAAGCGGCTTTCCTATCGGGCGTTTCGCAAGACGCTTGGACTATAAGCCGTGTCCTACCAAGTTGAGATCGCTTCCGCCGCCCAGCGGGATGTCAAGCGCCTGCCTCCTGAGGTTGTCAGGAAGGTGGACGCAGCGATTTTGGAGTTGGAGGGGACGCCGCGTCCACATGGATGCACCAAGCTCGAAGGCTCAGCGCACGAGTACCGCGTGCGAGTTGGAGACTACCGGGTCCTGTACGTGATTGACGACAACGCCAAGCTGATTACCATCGCGCATGTGCGGCATCGGCGCGATGCCTACCGCAAGCGATAGGTCGAATAACACGAAAGCCTATAGCTAACGTCGACCGCCAGGTTACTGGGCAAGGGGAGCGAGCTCAAAATGTTGCTGAGCTTCTTCCATCTTGCCTTGGCTCTGGAGGAGGAGGCCCAGATTGTTGTGGGCGGAAGGATAGTTCGGCTTCAATCGTAACGCGTCCTCGAAGTGCGCCTTCGCGTCTTCTGCTCGCCCGATCTGCGCTAAGAGCACGCCGAAGTTGTTGTGCGCTTCTGCGTATTCTGGCTTGATGGCCAGGGCTTGCCGGTAGTGATCCTCAGCCTCGTTGAACTTGCCATCCTCGGCCAAGAGCGCGGCCAGATTATTGTGGGCGTCGGCATGGCGAGGGCTGAGTCGCAGCACGCGCTGGTAATGCATGATCGCCTCTGCTCGTTGCCCCTGTTTGGCCAGGAGATTGGCGAGCTTGTAATGCGCCAGCGCCGCGGAGGGATCAATACGGAGGACCTCTCGGAATTGCGTGATGGCCTGATCGACTTGGCCTTGGAGTGCGAGCGCGGTGCCGAGATTGATGTGGATGGCGGCGTCCCCAGGCTTCATCTGGACCGCTTCTTTGTAGCGACGGATCGCCTCATCCAACTTGCCCTGCAGGACCAAGATGTTCGCAGCACTCATGTGCGCTTCGGCAAAATCCGGCTTGATCCGCAGCGCGTCATCGTAGGCGCGCATCGCCTCATCGAGGTTGCCGCTTCCCACGAATGCGTTGCCAAGGTTTTGATACGCCTCAGGCCGATTCGGATTCAGGCGTATCGATTCGCGCAGCGCCACCATCGCTTCATCGGTCCTGGCCTGTTTCAGAAGCGCTAATCCCAGGTTATTGTAGGCGCGGGCGTTCAGGGGGCGTTTTGCGATGGTCTCCTGCCAGATCCGTGTTTCATCGCGATAGTCAAGATTCCGGAGGATGGTGAGCCCGCTCCAGGATACGGCGAGCATGATAGCGACCCAGGGTGCGACTCGCTGTGGCAGGAGCCGTCGGCCAATGAGCACGAGGAGCGTAATCGCCGGTGCGAGCGGCAAGTACAGCCGATGCTCCGCGGCCACGTCAGCGATCGGAAACAGCGTTGAGGTGGGTGCCAATAAGAGGAAGAACGAAATACCCAGAAAACCCAAAGCAGGGGATCGCTTCCACGCTCGTGCGATGAGCAGCAGCAGGAGTGCTACAGCCAGCGCAGGCCACAGGACGGCGGGGATGGTTGACGCGGCAGGCCAGGCATAATCAAAGATCAGCGGATGAGGCCAGACGATCAGCTTCAGATAATACAGCATCACGCCAGGCTGGCTACGCAAGTACGCGAGGGGGGCCATGACCGACGCTCCGACGCTGCCTTCGGACGCTGCGCCGCTGGCCTGAATGAGATATGCCAGCCATCCCCAGGTGGCTGCCAAGCCAACGTACAGCGGCGCTCGTTGTCGAAGCGCAGATCTCCATGAGCCAGCCAGGAAGACGCGATCGTACATGAGGGTGAGCAGCGGAGCGGTGATCATGACAGCCTTGCTGCTCATGCCGGCTGCGCAGCTGATCATCGCCAGGACCCACCACGGCCGTGGCTTCATCGATGATGCGCTTCGACAGACGCAGTACAACGTGGCCAGGTAACACAACCCCATCAACGATTCTGCGCGCTGAATCACGTACGTGACACTCTGGGTCTGTAGCGGATGCAGGCTCCAGAGCAGGGCGGTAGCGAAGGCGATGCGCTCAGCATCCGTAGAAGTAGAAGTGTCAGATACTTTTGGCCTTCCAGAAGTGCCTGACACTTTTTGAAGTTGAAGGGTGCGGCGGACCACGCCATAGAGCAGCAGCGTGGCGCTGAGATGGGTCAGCAGGTTGACCAGGTGATACCCGAATGGCGAGAGCCCGTGCAAAGCATAATTCAGCCACAAGCTCAAGGTGAGGAGCGGCCGTCCTCCAGCCGCCGGGGCGGTGAGCAGTTGGTGCCACCCTGGCCATGATGCTCGCAAGACAGCGCTCTCTGTGATGCCAAGGACGCTGTCAAAGAGGAAGGGGCCGGTCAAACTGTTAGCGTAGACCACGAGGATTGCAAGACAGAGCAACAGCATCTTAGGGATTTTCATTCCTGCCTGAGCTGCAGCCCTTTCTGCAGATACCGATTCCCCTCGTCGATGCGCTTTTGCTTGATCAGCACCATCCCAAGATTGATCTGCGCTCTGGCATTAAGGGGACGCTTGGCCACGACGTCGCGCCACATGCCCTCTTCGCTGCGATAGTCCATATTCCTCCGCAGGGTGAGTCCTCCCCAGGTTACGACGAAGAAGACGGCGAGCCACATGCCGATTCGTCGAGGAAGCACGCGATCTGCCGCGAGGATGCCAAGCAGCACGGCGGGAGCTAGCGGCAGGTACAGACGGTGTTCGGCGGCCAGATCAGCGATGGGGAAGATGGTCGACGTCGGAGCCAGCAGCAGAAAGAACGCAATGCCAAAAAAACTGATTGCGGGTGCGAATCGCCACGCCACGATGATGAGAGCTATCAAGAGACCGAGCACGATCGTTGGTGGCCAGATGGCGCGTGCCGTGGTCGCGACCGGCCAGACATAGTCGAACACGAGCGGATCGGGCCAGACGATCAGCTTCAGGTAGTGCAGGATCACGCCTGGCTGGCTTCGGAGGTACTCCAGTGGCGTGATCGAAATCGCTGGACCCGCGTTGCCTTGCGTGGCGGACCCGCTCGCTATGGCTAAATACGCCAACCACCCCCACGTGGCTGCCAGTCCCAGATACAACAGGCCTCGTCGCCGCACGGCCTCCCCCCAGGAGCCGGCCAAGAACACGCGATCATAGAGCAAGGTGAGAAGAGGCGCGGTGACCATCACGGCTTTCGTGCTCATGCCTAGGACACAACTGATAAAAGCCATCCACCACCAGCGGTGTGGCGTTGCTGCGGTCGCGCTGCGACAGACACAGTAGAGAGTGAACAGATAGCACAGCCCCATGAGCGACTCGGCGCGTTGAATAATATAGGTGACACTTTGGGTCTGCAGTGGGTGGAGACCCCAGAGCAAGGCAGCGACGAACGCGATGCGATTAGCGTCCGCAAAAGTGACAGGCGCTTTTTTTGAAAAAGTGCCTGTCACTTTTTGGAGAGCAAGGGTGTGACGTACCAGTCCGTAGAGCACCAACGCAGCCGTGATGTGGATGGCGAGGTTGACGACATGATAGCCGATGGGTGAGAGCCCACCGATGGCGGCATTCGCGAGCAGACTCAACACAATGATAGGGCGCCCGGCGGTGACGGGTGGCGTGATCAGTTCAGACCAGCTTGGCCAATGAGGGAAGAGGATGAGGGGATTTTGCGTCGTCCCGAGCAGGGTATCAAACAGGAAGGGGCCAGTCAGGCTGTTGGCGTAGGCGCAAAGGATAGCACCGATGAGCAGGAGGGAGTACATGACCTCATTATACCCATCCTCCGCAGCGAGTGCCGTTCCTGCTGGACGATACGGGAGGCTTTCGGCGGAGATCGTTGGAACGGCGCTAGGCGCCGGACGAATGGGACTTCTTCCCAACGGGCGCAAAGATCACCTGCCGTCGGAAATCGCTGAAAGTGACGTCAAACGCGGTGAAGATATCCTGTCGTCCCAGGAGGTTGAATCCCACTCCCAGGCGTGGCGAAAAGCCAATACGTGCTCTCACTTCAGACGGGCCGATTCGGATGGACAATTCATGGATGTACACGGGGATCAAACTGCCATCGCCGACAATCGAGTACGTCAGTTTCCCTTCTTCCAGCGTCAGCCCAAGCAGTCTGGCTTCTGCCTCAGCCAGGATCGACAGAAACGCGCCGGAATCGACATAGACCCAGACTTCTTTCCAGTCGCGAGGACCGCGGAATTGCACAGGGATAAGCGGACTTGGAAGCCCGCGATAGAGGCCATACGGGAAGGTTATAGCGCGCACGTGAAGTCTTCGGGTCGAGGAACGCGGAGGACCGATGGGATCGTCCTGGGATGTTTTCGACGCGCTTTCGCTTCAAGATCGACAGGGTCATATCCCACGAAGAGATCACCCTGTGCCACCACGGCGTATTGGCCGGCGTATTTGTCGACCAACTCCTCCAAATGCTGGCGAATCCAGGTCTGGTCAGCTCGAGATGATCGAGGGAGGCGATGTTTTCCGTTCGCGAGTTTTGACATGACATTTATCTCCTCATTAGGGAGCTTAGCATGAGGCAGAGCAATTGTCAACGCGCCGTCGCTGACACGCGCCGTCGCTGACAGGCAGGCGGCAACCGTAAGCTGTGTCCAGGCAAGACGAGTAGAGCTTTGCTTCGGAGCGATTCCACTTTCAAAAATCTGGGAAAAAAGTCTGGCCGAGCCTTGACAGCCAAACACCGGTTCAGGTATGGTCTAGGCAGAGTTAGAGCCAGAGTCTATTTGACAAGCGAAACCACTGTTCAGGGCAAACCCCGCGTAAGCGGGGGACGCAAAGCCACGGGTCCCACCCCCTGCTGGCGTCGCTAAAAGCGACCGCTGCATTGCAGCGTGCGCCTTCGGCGCACCAGCAGGGGGTGGGATAGCCGGGTTGCCAGACGTTGAGAAACGTCCTTCGCTTTGCGGAGGACGTTTTTTGTTGATGGGGTGCTGAATGAGTTCTTGGAAGTGGTACGCGAATCAAATGAGTCCCCCCGCCACAGAACTTTGGCGGGTCCGCCACGTAGTGTGGCGGAAGCGGAGCTACGGCTTTCCCAGCCGTAGTTTTTTTGTGCCCGGCTCCGGGTGCCAGGCACAACAGCTTCAGTGTCAGGCGCGCGTCATGGCGGTGCCTGGCACTGTCGGCATCTTCCTTCTTCTTTATGGGGCGGTTCTAGGCTGGGACCAGATGCGGTGCCTGGCACTTCGCAAGCTAGGAGCTAAGAGCTGGGAGTTGGGAGCACTCTGAGATGCCGAGGCCGGTGAGAGTCCATATCGAAGGAGCCCTCTATGCGGTGACATCCCAAGCGATGGAGGGGGTCCCTCTGTTCCGCGAGACACAAGATTACGAGACCTACCTCCAATTCCTCCAAGAAGCCAAGCAGCGGTTTAGCTTCCGGCTCTATGCCTTTGTCCTGCTGCCCAGTGAGGTTCGCCTGCTGCTGGAGCCGACCAACGGGGCCACGGTGTCGGCCATCATGCATGCGCTCAATTCGCGCTACACCAAATATGTGGGGAAGCGGCATGACCACACGGGACACATCTTTCGCTCGCGGTTTGCCATGACCTTGATGGAAAAAGCGCCCTCAGTGCTGTATGCAACGGCTGTGCTGCACCAACTGCCGAACGCGGCGGGTGTTGCACAGGATTTCGGCGCCTATGCGTGGAGCAGCTATCCCAGCTACCTCGCCGTAAACGGATCGTCAATCGGGCCGATCACGAGCGGCGAGGTACGGGAGGTCCAAGATATGCTGAGCCGAACGCATCCAGGGCAGACATACGAGCAGGCGATGGCGTCATTGACGGCGCAAGAGTTGCGGCAGTGGCAGCAGGCGATGGAGCGGCCGGTGGTCGGGTCCGAGGAATTTCTGCGGCGGGTTGAAGAGCAACGACGCCAGAGACAAGAAACGACAGGTGGTGGCCAGGTGGCCAGGTGGCCAGGTGGCCATGACACGACCACTGGGTCACTGGGTCGCTTTGCCACCAAGTCTCCAATGGTGACAGCCGCTCTGGCGGTTACCGCAGTAGCCGTTGTGTCGGTCATCCTTTCAGTAAAGACCGTCTCAACGTTCCGCGCGAATGTCAACGTCATCGGGCAAGAAGAGCACGCGGCGGCGGTTTTCTTGAAATCGATCGGCAGCCTGCGGCGGGCTGAGGCCACCTCGGCGCAACTGGCCATGTTCAACCAGCGGGCCAGCCTTGAGGGTACGGCCTGGGATTTAACGCTGAGCTCTCTTTCGCCGGCAAGCGGAACAGCGGCGAAACACGATCATCTGGCGTTCACCGATCATGAGATTGCGTCCAGCCTGTTTAGCGCGCAAGGCTTCCCCTCGTCCAACTATACCGCGACCCGCAATGCCAACGGAGAGATGGTCTGGGAGACGATGCAGAGCAAACCCTCCGGGGCCGTGGTGCGCTGGCGGGGCGAATGGCGCGACCAAGTCATGCGAGGCGTGCTGACGCATCAAGACACCGGCAAATCGCCTGAAGAATACACCTTCGTCGGGGTCCTCAAGGACCAGACGCACCGCAAGGAGATTTAAGGTGAACAGATACCGCATGGTGGCCGCACTCGTGGTGGCCTTCGGAGTGGGCATGGCGGCCGCGTCAGCCGCGCCTGAGGCTGCCGTCAAAGAAGAGCAGGTGGCGTATAAGCATGTGACCGGATTGGTCAGCGGTGTCGGCGCGAAATTCATCGCCGTGGAAAGCCCGCAGAGCGCGAAATCCACAGATGGCATCGAGATGGCCTTTCCGCTGGATGATAAAGCGCAGCTTGTCGCGATCAAATCGCTCAAAGATCTTCATCTTGGGGATTATGTAGACGTGGAGTATCGCGAGACGATTTTTAAGGACAAGACGGATTACGACCAGACCAAGTCGAAACGGGTGGCCACCAAAATCACGCTGATGAAAGCCGCACTGGTTGTGCCAGACGCTCCCAACCTTTCAGAAGGAGGTGAGGCGCAATGAACGACGGCGGAGCCTATCCCGCATCGTGGTCGTTCTTCCACAGGCCGTGGATGAAAGTGGTTCGCGGCGCGCTGGCATTTGCGCTCACCTTCAACGGCGTGCCGCTGCCGATTCCGACATGGGCCCCGCAACCATTCCAGACCATTAAGGAGGCTCTTGGTCTGACGGACCTTGAAGCCTCGCAGATCAAGAAAGTCTACCGCGGCAAAGTGGTGTTTGACGCGGACGATACCGTGCAGACGACCAGCATTGGCGGAACAATCAATCAGGCCAAATCGATCATCTTGCTGTCCTCCCTCGTTGAATCAGTCGCTGCGGATCAGAATCAGTTTTTCACCGGGCAGTTTGAGGATAATGACACGATTGCTATTGACCGCGCCGGAGGCACGGTGTTTTCCTCAGTCGGCTGGCAGGTGGTGGAGTTTGAGGATGGGGTGAGCGTGCAGCGAGGCATTTCCAGTATGCAGTCGAATCAACTGACAAAAACGATTACGATGCCGACGAGCCTCAGCGTGACCAAGCCGGATGGCAGCAACTGCAGCCCATCGACCTATCCCTGCCGGGCCGTGCCAATCATCAATACGCGCGCATCGTTTACCACCTCGACGCAGACGAACCAGCTCATGTTGCTGCCCACCTTCACTGATTCCAGCAATATGCTGCTGACGCGCTATCGCGCTTCGGGAACAAAAGCGATCCAGATTGTGTGGCAGGTGATTGAGTTCAATTACGATGCTACGGTGCAAACCGGACAGATAGGTTTCCCAGTAGCGACTGACTCAGCGAATCAAACCATGACGAACAGCGGCGCTGATCCTGATAGCGGCGGGCCATTGCCAACCAACTCCGGCGCGCTGAGTCCAGCCCTGACCAACAGCGGCGCCAGTGCGCTGCTCTTTCCGTATTCCACGGCGTTTAGCACGGCGGCCGCAGGGCATGACCAACTGTACATTGCCCGTGGGGCGATCACCAATGCCACAACACTGACCTTCACGCGAGGCGGGACGGAAAGCACTGCCGGCACCGAAGCCGTGACGAGGTATTACGTGGTTGATCTGACTGGCGGTGACACCTCAACCACAACCACTTTGGTCCAAGGCGGCACGCAGCAATGGACGTCCGGCGGCGGAACCACTTCATGGACCAATTGTGACAACAGCAACGCCGGACCGATCATCATTACCTCAACGTCTCATGGACTAAGCACCGGGGACATGGTGCATATCAGCGGTTCGACCGTGGGTACGGCAGGTAATCCAACCGCCAATGGACTCTGGGTGATCACGAACACGGGCGCGAATACCTTCACGCTGAACGGATCAACCGGCAACGGCGGGGCCGATGACTGCACGACGAACGGCACCTACATTAAAGCGAAGACAACAACGCTCAGCACGGCACCACTGGAGCACCTCGATCGAATGATCGTGTTGGTTGCGTCGACGGCGCCAACCAACATTGGTGCTGCAAACGCCGCCAGAGCCCTTGCGGATGACATGGCTGTTGTGGCGGATGTCTCCGACACGTCCACATTCTACTCGTTCCGGTCGGCTTCAGTGCAGGCGGTCATCGCCGCCCCCCTCGTCGCCGACTTGCAGTACTTCGTGGCGCAGTTCCCGCCGATCACTCTGCTCCAACCCAACGGTGGAGAGGTCTGGCAGGTCGGCCAAACCGCGCCGATTACCTGGAAGCATAGCGCGGATGCCGCGGCCCACGCGCTCACGATTGAGTTGTCACTCAATAGCGGCGGGGCCTACAAGACGACGAAGATTGCGACCGGCGTGTCGGCTGGGGCTGATGCGTATGCCTGGAACGACGCCACCTGGAGCACCATTCAAGCCGCCATTGATGCTGCGGATACCGATGTGACCACCGCGCGCATACGCCTCATGGACACGACGTTGTCTGCGAGCGACTGCACTAAGCGAAACTGCGATGCGTCTAATGCGGACTTTACGATTCGAGGGAGTGTGAGTGCGACCAATCCAGATTGTCCCAGCAACTTGTGTTATGTCGGCGAGACCACGCGCACGATCACGTGGAGCAAGGTCGGCAACTTAGATGACAATGGGGTTGTGTTGCTGAAACTCTACAAAAATGCCGCATTTGACAGCAACCTGCCTGCCGCGGTGACGATTAGCTCAACCTCAGCGGCAACGCCTGTCCAGGTGACGACAGCTTCGGCCCATGGATTGGCAACGAACGATAAAGTCTGGATCACGGGAAACAGCGTTTCGGCCAACAATAGCTTTTGGACGATTACCAATGTAGATGCCACCCACTATACCTTGAATGGGTCCACCAATCCTGGAGCCGGAACCGGCGGCACCATGCAGCGCGGGTTTACGCCCAGCGCTGGGGGTACGGGATATGCGTGGCCGTCTATTCCGAATAATCCCGCGACGACATTCACGATTCGGACAGAGCTGGCGACGGCGGCGACCGATGCGAACAATGGCATCTTTGGCGTCTCAAGCCCGAATTTTGAAATCCGGCCGCAGATTACGGTCGAGAAGCCGATTGACACCGACCAATGGCCGGTGGGACGATGCCGGACGATTCAATGGACCACGACCGGCGATGTGAACAACGTCGATGTGCTGTACAACGTCAGCGGTGGGGCCTATACGGCCATTGCGACCAATCTGACCCTTGGGGCCAATGATGCCACGCATTTTTATGCGGGCACAGGCGCCAATGGCTGTGAAACCAGCAATCGGTGCGCGAGCGGCAAGCTCTGCTACGACTGGAATCCGATTCCTTCCAATACTCCCCAGAGCGCGGCCGTCAAGATCAAAGTCATGCAGAGCGGCAGCTCGACTATATTTGACACGGGTCCTGATGCCGGCGATGGCTTCTTGAGCATCATCGCCTCGGTCGCCATGCATAGTCCTGTGACCACGACCACGTTACGCGTGGGCCAGGCGCAACCTATCACGATCGACATCGGCGGTGGCAGCGGCTTGACCAACGTGGCCATCAAATACACCACGAGCTACAGCACGTGCAAGGACAATGCGTGGGCGAATGCCTGCTGGGTCACCATGACCACACCAACGACCGCGACGGGCTTAAGTCCTGTGGCCGATCCCACCACCCTCTATACCTGGAATCCGCCGGACATCATTGGGACCAACGTCGGCATTCGCGTGGCAGAAGAGGCGAATGTTGATCTGGTGTATGACCAATTCGGGCCGTACACGGTCAAGGGCAAGATTTTGATGACCGCTCCGACCTCCAGCGATACGCTGCGCGTCGGAAGCAACTTCTCCATCACCTGGACCCCCTCAGGCAGCATCGGTAATGTGTACATCTGCCTCACACCCACCGGCAACGATGTGGACTGCACCGTGAACATCGTGGCCCTGGACTATCCGACCCCGGGCTTTACGCTCAATGCGTCAGCAGGAGCCTACAACTGGACCAATATTCCGGATCAGCAATGCAGCACATGCAAAATCAAAGTCTACAAAACCACCGAGCCTGACCCGGTGACCGGAACCGCAGGGGTCACCCAGGCGTTTGCCTTGAAGGGTAATATCACGAACGTTCAGACTAACCAGTCGCTGTACCTGATCGGCAACACGGCGACGATCACCTGGGCGTCCTCGCCATCAAGCTGGGCCAGCGATGTGCGCGTTCGGTATTCGAAGGATGGCACGGCCTGGAATGACGCCATGTGCACCAACCCTAACCCTGATTCCGCGGTGCTGCCGGCGAGCACGCAATCCTGCACCTGGGTGGTTCCTGACGCCGATGTGATCTACAACACCATGCGGATTCGCGTCGAGCTGGTGGGTGATGAGACCAACACCAAGGCGGATTCTGCGCTCTTTCAGATCAAGGGCAATCTGACGCTGAACACGCCGAATGGCTCCAGCGTCTGGGAGCTTGGCGGCATCGGGGCGATTACGTGGACTCCGCTGGGCGGGGCGCTGGGGAACGTGGATCTGTTGTACTCCATTGATAACGGCCAAAGCTTCACCGGCACGATTGTGGGAACACCCACCGTGCTGGATGCGTCGGCCCAGGCGTACAACTGGGATCCGATTCCGACCAACGCGATCGCCGACGCGAAGAATGCGCAGTTTATGGTCAAGATCCAAGCCCGCAGCGATGGGTCGATCAACTCGATTTCTCCGGCCTTTGTCATCAAAGCCAAATTGCGCACGTTGAACTTGAGCGGAGGCCAAACGCTCTACGTCGGCGAGGACACGCCGGCGATGACGTGGGCGACTGACGGCACCGTCAACACCGTGGATGTGCTGTATAGCACGGATGGCGGCACGACCTGGCCCCCATCAGGGGGTGGCACGATTGCCAGCAATATCAGCAATGGCAACGGGCTGGATTGGTCGCTGTTTGGACATATTCCTGATGCGATCGGCAATCAGGTGCAGTTTCGTGTGCGCAGCAACGCGTTCCCGAACGACGTGCTGGTGACTGGCGGCAATCTGACCATCAAGGGCAAGCTGCAAATCAGCAATCCCAGCGGCTCCAACATCAACGCCAGCGCGGTGAAGGTCAGCAAGGCCGGTGACGCGACCACCAACCACACGATCCAATGGACCAAGAGCGGCAACATCGCCAACGTGAAGCTGTTCTACTCCAAGGATGGCGCGGCATTCGTCCAGTTGGCAGCGCCCTGCAACCAGGTCACCGCCTCGAACCTCAACTGCTCCTGGGAAGTGCCGGATCTGATCAGCACGAACGTCAAGCTGCGCATCGAGGATGCGACTGACAACACGGTGGCGTATGAGACCGCGGCGTTCCATGTGAAGGGCGTTGTGGATTTGACCTTGGCGGAGAGTCAGACCTACACGGTGGGGGCAGGCAACATCCCCATCACCTGGACCTATCGAGGGAACCTCGGCAACCTGCAAATCTTAGCCAGCCTGAACAGCGGCTCGACCTGGCCGGTGACGGTGCAAAACCCGATCGCCTACAACAACCTCGAAGGCTCAGGCGGGCCGAAGTACGACTGGACGATCCCGAGCCAGACCTCCAAGCTGTACCGCATCAAGATTGAGAGCATTGCCGATGCCGCCTACGTCAACGACGCCTCGCAGGCGGACTTCACGGTCAAGGGCGTGCTGAACTTGACCGCGCCGGATAACGAAGCCCAGCCCTTGAAAGTCGGCGATCCAAAGTCGATCACCTGGACCGCCACCGGCACGTTCAAGGTCAATCTCTTTTATTCGCAGAATGGCGGCACGGACTACCCGAACGTCATTGATAATAGCGCAACCGTGAACGCCTCCGATCAAACCTACCCGTGGACGGTGCCGGATAAGATCCTCGGCAACGTCATGAAGGTCAGGATCGTTGATGCCGGCAACTCGGATGTGGTTGACACCTCGACTAATCCGTTTACGATCGTGGGCAAGCTTACGTTAGGAGCGCCGACAGGCGGTGTCACCTGTGTGGTGGGCTCAACCTGCACGATTCAGTGGACGCCGACCGGCACGTGGACCAATGTCCGGCTGGACTACACGCTTGACGCGGACACGACGACCCCTACCTGGACCACCATCGCCACCGTGGCGGCCGGCACCACAACGCAGCTACAGACGTACTCAAGCTGGAGCCCGGCGGCGGATAAAATCAGCGCACAGATGAAGGTCCGGGCGCTGGACCCTGCCAATGCCGGCGATGTGACGGTGCAATCGTCTTCGAACAACAAGATCCGCGGCAATGTGGTGGTGACCCAGCCGAATCTGACCGGCATCGTCTGGAACAAGGGGACCAGCCAGGAGGTCAAGTGGACCGGCACCGGTAATGTGAATCCGATCAAGCTGGAGTACTACGACGGCACCGCCTGGCAGCCGATGGCCACCTTAACCGCGGGGCAGTTGACGACCAACGGCGATGGCGTGCAGACCTACACCTGGAACCCGATCCCGGACATCAAGACCGAGCTGGCCAAGGTCCGCGTGACGCATGATGACACGAACTTCTCCTCGGTGGTCACGGATGAGTCCGACAACACCTTCTCCATCCGCCCGGTGCTGACGGTGGCGGTGCCGACCGGCGATATCGACAGCCAAGGGGATACCGACTTGGTCGTTGGCACGGACGGCCATGTCGTCAATGTGACCAGCACCAGCACTGTGGCGAACACGGTCAGCTCCGTCAAGCTGGAATACTCCAAGGACGGCGGGACGTGGACCACGCTGGGCGCTGGGGCAAATGCCGTGACCCTCACGAATGGTGTGGGCAGCTACACGTGGGATAACATCCCGGATGCGATCAGCGAGAACGTGGTCATCCGCGTGACCGACAACGGTAATGCGAATGTGCTGGATGACTCGCCCGTGTTCCATATTGCCGGAAAGATCCAGTTAGGGGCGATGCCAGCAAATGTCCCGGTAACGCCCAAGACCCAGGCGATTACGTATACCACGACCGGCACGATTACCTCAGTAAAGTTGTACTACTCCTCGGATAACGGCAGCAACTACACGTTGATCAGCACGAATCCCCACTCTTCTCCGGGCACGTACGCTCCGGCTTGGACCACGATGCCGGATGCGTTGGGCTTACAGTACAAAGTCAAGGCCACCGATGGCAACAGCGAGGCGAATCCCTACATCGTCCAAGATGTCTCCAACCAGTTCGCCATCAAGGCCGTGCTGGACCTGACCGCCCCGGAGAATGGCGCGGTGGTCACGGCGGAGACCCCAGCGAGTGTCACCTGGAGCATCGGCGGCAGCCCGACCGGCTTGACGGACGTCAAGCTCGAATACTCGGTTAACGGCATCGCCGGCCCCTGGAATCCGATCCAGGAAGCCTGCGGCACGGTCGATGATGGTCTTGCTCCGGCCGGAGCGGGCTCCTGCAGCTGGAACGTGCCGAATACGTTGACCACGACCGTGAAGCTGCGCGTCAGCGATCCCAACAACACCGATACGATCAACGTGGGTGATGGCACCAACGTGGAGATCCGCGGCTTCCTCGACTTGACCGCCCCGGATGGCGGCCAGTCCTGGGATGTGGGCTCCACCTTCAACATCATCTGGACCAAGAAGGGCGATTGGGCCACGGCCGGCAAGACGGTTTCGCTCTGGTACGCCCCGGATGGCAATAGCACGAGCCCGACCTGGGCGCAGATTGCCACGGGCGTGGCGGCGGCTAGCAGCCCGTATCTGTGGTACATCGACAACACCGTGCCCACCAGCCCGAACATGAAGATCAAGATCGAGGGGGTCAGCTACACGGTGGTCAACGATAAGTCCAACGCCGTCTTCACCGTCAAGGGCCAGTTGATCCTCAGTGCGCCGGATGCGGCCGGGATTGAAATGTACCGCGGGGGCGATCCCTACTCCATCACCTGGACCAAGACCGGCAACATCACCAACGTCAAGCTCTACTACTCCACGGACAACGGTTCGACGTTCCCGAATGTCATCGATGATTCCGGCACGGTGAGCGCTGGCAACCCCAACGGCAGCTACTCCTGGACGGTGCCCAATAGCATCGGGGCCAATCGGAAGGTCAAGATCGTCGATGCCGGCAACACCGATGTCTTTGACATCTCCACCAATGCCTTCAAGATCGGCGGCACCCTGACCTTGAACGCGCCCAACGGCGGGGTGACCTGTTCGGTGGGCACGGCGTGCAATATCCAATGGACGCCCACCGGCAGCTTCCCGAATAACTTGACGTTGGAGTATGCGCTGGATGGGGACTCGACCTCGCCGACTTGGCAGTTGATTACCAGCGCGGCCGCCCCAGGCACCGATGGGTCGCCGACATCCTATGGCAGTTGGACCCCCACCGCCAGCGAAATTACCACTGCCTTGAAGGTGCGCGTGCGCGATCCGAACTTTACCGGCGTGGTCAAGACCTCCGCCTCCGTCAACAACATCTATGGGGTGCTGACCTTGACCCAGCCTGAGGACGCTGGCCTTGTCTGGAATAAAGGGACGAGCCAAGAGATCAAGTGGACTGGTACCGGCCAGGTCAACCCGATCAAGCTCGAATACTATGACGGTCTGGCCTGGCAGCCGATTGCCACGCTGACCGCCGGGCAGTTGGCGACCAACGGCAATGGCAACCAAACCTACGTCTGGAACCCGATCCCGGATGTCAAGACCGAGGCGGCCAAGGTGCGCATCACGCATGATAACCCCAGCTACACCAGCGTCACGGATACTTCCACGAACACCTTCTCGATTCGGCCGGTCTTGACCGTGGCGGTTCCCACCGGGGACATCGACAGTCAGGGATTGACTGACTTGGTGGTTGGCACGAACGGCCATGTGGTCAATATCACCAGCACCAGCACCGTGGCGAATACGGTCAGCTCGGTCAAGCTCGAATACTCCAAGAGCGGGGGGACGTGGACCACCTTGGGGGCCGGGGCGAGTGCCGTGACCCTCACCGCCGGGGCCGGCAGCTACACCTGGGACAATATCCCGGATGCGATCTCCGAGAACGTGGTGATCCGGGTGACGGACAATGGCAATGCCAATGTGATCGACGACTCGCCGGTCTTCCATATCGCGGGCAAGCTCGTCTTAGAGCCGATGCCGGCCAACGTCGCGGTCAACGCCGCCTCGCAGGCGATTAGCTATACGCGCACCGGCTCGGTGGCGAGTGTGAAGCTCTACTACTCCAGCAACAACGGCTCCACCTACACCCTCATTACGACCCACACGCCGGTCAATGCCGTGGGGGCGCTGGAGACCTACACCTGGCTGGAAGCGGACATTCCGGATGCCCTCGGCCTGCAGTACAAGATCAAGGCCACCGACAGCAACAGCGAGGCCTATCCCTACGTGGTTCAGCATGAATCCAACACCTTCGCGATCAAGGCGGTGCTGGAGTTGACCGCGCCGGAGAACGGGGTGCCGGTGACGGCGGAGACCCCCACGGCGGTCACCTGGACCGTCGGGGGGAACCCGACGAACTTCCCGAACGTGAAGATTGAGTACTCGCTCAACGGCGGGAGCGACTGGACGGTGATTGATGAGACGACGCCGTATTGCGGCGGGACCAATGATGGGTTGGCCCCCTCCGGGGCCGGGACGTGCGATTGGAACGTCCCCGCAACCCTCACCACCAGCCTGAAGGTCCGCGTCAGCGATCCGAACAATGCCGACACCATCAACGTGGGCTTGAACAATGCCGAGATCCGCGGCTTCCTCGACTTGACCGCCCCGGACGGCGGCCAGTCCTGGGATGTGGGCTCGACCTACAACATCACCTGGACCAAGAGGGGGGATTGGGCCACCGCCGGCAAGACGGTCAAACTCTACTATGCCGCCGATGGCAACAGCACGACCCCGACCTGGAACGAGATTACCACGTCCGGGATTGCGGCCACCGCGAGCCCCTACGCCTGGTTCATCGACAACACCGTGCCGACCAGCCCCAACATGAAGATCAAGGTCGAGGGGGTCAGCTACACGGTGGTCAACGATAAGTCCAACGCCGTCTTCACGGTCAAGGGCCAGTTGATCCTCAGTGCGCCGGATGCCAGCGGCATCGAGCTGTTCGTGGGCGATCCGTACTCCATCACCTGGACCAAGACCGGCAACATCACGAACGTCAAGCTCTACTACTCCACGGATAGCGGCACCAGCTACCCGAACATCATCGATGATTCCGGCACGGTGAGTGCTGGCAATCCCAATGGGAGTTACCCATGGACGGTTCCTAACAAGATCTTGGGCAACATCATCAAGGTGCGGGTGGAGGATGCCAATAACCCGGCGGTGGGTGATAACTCCGCGAATCCCTTTGAGATCACCGGCAAGCTGGTGCTGAATGCGCCGGATGGCGGGGTGACCTGTGTCGTAGGCGCGGCCTGCACCATCCAGTGGACCCCGACCGGCACGTTCCAGAACACCGTAACCC
>JACQWM010000041.1 GCA_016209275.1 Candidatus Omnitrophota bacterium | reverse complement strand
GAGCGGGTAGCGGGAATCGAACCCGCGTGGCTAGCTTGGGAAGCTAGTGCACTACCACTGTGCTATACCCGCATGTCTCATTTCGGCGGGTAGGCCGCAAACCTGCGGTTTGCGGCACTCCCGTCGCCGACCCGCCTTCAGCGGGTACCCCGGCTCGGTCGCGGGAATCGAACCCGCGTGGCTAGCTTGGGAAGCTAGTGCACTACCACTGTGCTATACCCGCGTCGCTCGCTACCGCTCGCTTAGAAGTTCATATTATAGCAGCGTTTGCTTTAATGTGCGTGTTGCGGATTCAGGGTCGGGGGCCGCACAGATGGCGCGGACGACGGCGACACATCGAGCCCCGGCTGCAATCACCTGTTCCACGTTCGTCTGGTTGATGCCCCCAATGCAGATGATGGGGATGCCCACACGGGATTGGACTTCATTGATCAAATCCAGCCCGATGCTGCCGTAGGTTGGCTTGGTTGGCGTGGGAAACAGCGGGCCCAGTCCGATGTAATCAGCACCCGCCAGGTCGGCGGCCAAGGCTTGCTCGAGGCTATGCGTGGATTGACCGATGAGTTTTGATGGGCCGAGGAGCCGCCGAGCCTCGGCGATTGAGGCATCCGCTTGCCCAAGATGCACGCCGGCAGCATCGACCGCTTGCGCCACATCGATGTGATCGTTGATGATGAGCGGAATGCCTGCGGCGTTCGTCAGCGGCAGCAGCCGCCGCGCCTCTTCGGTGAGGCGCTGGGGTGTCGCGGCTTTATCGCGTAGCTGAATGACGTCGGCTCCGCCACGAATGGCAGCAGACGTTAGCTCAGCCAGGTTGCGAGAACCAACCGCAGCCCGGTCAACGATGACGTACAATTGCCAAGAGGATTTCACGTTCGAGCGCATAGGCTTGGAATCTCAAGTGTTGAAATGCCCGGCTATGGCTCACGGTAATGAGCCGGGAACATTCTTCGAGCGCTCGCAGCGATTCTTTCGCTCGCTGGAAATTGATCAGCAGCGATTGCTCGAGTGATGCCACGGAGGAAGCCGCGGCGCGCTTGCCCACGTCGTGGCGGCTATCTCGGGCGCGAAGCAGTTCCGTCACATCGATGGGGAGCGCGCGCACGGCCCGCGCGATGCCGTGGCGGAGGCTTCGGAGCCTCCGGGTGAGTTGCGGCTTGGCATAATGGAAGCGGACGATATCTTCGCAGACGCGCAGGCCCTCCATCGCCCGATTCGCATTCGCGTCAATCAAGCGGAGGATCGACGTCCGGGATGTTGCGGTTACCTTCGCGCGCGGATCCGTTGAATTAACCGTGAGGTTGAATACCCTGGCTGCAACGGGATGCGCAGCACGCGGCCGCCGTGTCGCTCGACAGTGTGGCGGCCGACAATCGCGTGCGCTGCCCAGTCCGCGCCTTTCACGAGCACGTCGGGGCGAAGGGCACTGATGAGGCGCTGCGGGGTTGGAGCATTGAAGATCGTGATGTAGTCGATGCTGGAGAGCCCGGCCAGGACCATCGCGCGGTCTCGCTGGTTGACCACCGGCCTCCCGGGGCCCTTCTGAAGCCTCCTGACCGATTGATCGCTGTTGAGGGCGACGATGAGCACGTCGCCAGCACGCTTCGCCTGCTCGAAGAGCTTCACATGGCCAGGATGCAGCAAGTCGAAGCAGCCGTTGGTGAACACGATGCGCTGGCCGCGGGCCGCGGCCCGCCGAACCAGGGGGATGAGGGCGGAGCGCGTCCTGATCTTACGACGCGCAGCTGCCGTGAGATAGGCCGAGGGCATCTTCCACCAATCCGCAGAGGATGTGGCCGATCGCTAAGTGGGCTTCCTGAATTCTGGCGGTCACCGGGCTTGGCACGCAGATGCACAGGTCGCAGACGCCAGCCATCGCGCCGCCGGAGCCGCTGGTCAGCCCGACGGTGGCAATCCGCATGGCCTTGGCTTGCCGCAAGCCGTTGATCACATTCGGCGAATTGCCGGAGGTGGAAAGGCCGAGGGCCACATCTCCGGCTTGCCCTAATCCTTCAAGCTGCCTGGAGAAAATCTGCTCATACGCGTAGTCGTTGCCGATCGCGGTCACGCTGGCCATATTCTCGGTGAGCGAGATCGACGGCAGCGACCGGCGGTCCTTTCGGAAGCGTCCGACAAATTCCGCCGCCATATGCTGGCTCTGGGTGGCCGAGCCGCCGTTGCCGAACCAGACGATCTTCCCTCCAGCGCGGATGGCCTCGCTCATCATCTGCGAAGCGTTCGCGATGCGCGCGATCTGCTCCGCCGGCAGCGCATTCATCACCTGAGCGCTCTCCCGGAGGCTTACGGCAATCACGTCGTGGACATGCATCGAGGTTCCGTGACGGCGGTCATCCAAAGAAGATTTTCGCGATGTGATAGAGATCCATATCGAGGGTTTTCAGTTTGCCGGTGCCTGCCTCAATCGGCACGTCCACGATTTTATTGCCGTTTAAGCTGACCATGGTGCCGAACTTTCCGGCGGCCACCAGTTCGACGGCGGCCACCCCGAAGCGCGTGCCGAGGACCCGGTCAAAGGCGGTCGGGCTGCCGCCGCGCTGGATGTGCCCAAGGACCGTCACGCGCGTTTCAAACCCGGTCTGACGCTCGATGAGCTCCGCCAACAGCTGGCCGATGCCGCCCAGCCGCACGTGGCCGAATTCGTCGAGCTTTTCCGCCACGGTGATGTTGGCGTCCTTTTTGAACTGCGCGCCTTCAGCCACCACGATGATGCTGAAGTCTTTGCCGCGGGCGTGCCGCTTCTTGATGATCTCGCACACCGACGTCGGATCAATCGGCTCTTCCGGAATGAGAATGACGTCCGCGCCCCCCGCAATACCGGCATACGCGGCGATCCAGCCGGCGTGCCGGCCCATCACCTCGGCCACCATGATCCGGTGGTGGCTTTCCGCCGTGGTGTGCAGCCGATCAATCGCCTCCATCGCAATATTGACGGCGGTGTCAAACCCGAACGTGAAATCAGTCGCCGAGAGGTCATTATCGATTGTCTTGGGCACGCCCACAACCTTGACCCCCTCCTTCGTCAATTTGGTGGCCACGCCAAGCGTGTCCTCCCCGCCGATCGCCACCAAGGCATCAAGCTGCAGCCGCTTGATCGTCTCCTTCACCTTGGCGACATCTTCGGGTTTCTTATAGGGATTGGTTCTCGAGGTGCCAAGGATCGTTCCTCCGCGAGGCAGAATCCCGGAGACCGCGGCCAGATCCAGCGGCAGACACTCGCCGGTGATCAGCCCCTTCCACCCATTGCGCAGGCCGATCACCGTCATCCCGCGCTGAATGGCGGTGCGCGTCACCGCGCGGATGACGGGGTTTAAGCCAGGGCAATCGCCTCCCCCGGTCAGCACGCCAAGCCGTTTGATTGGGATCATTCCCCGTCTCCTTGTTGCTGCAAATGCCGTTCCAAGTAGTTGGTGGAGAGCTGGCCCCGCCAGAAGGTGGGATCGCTGAAAATCTGCTTGTGCAGCGGGATCGTGGTGCAAATCGGCTCGATGAAAAACTCATCGAGCGACCGCTGCATCGTTCGGATGGCGTCTTCCCGATGCGTCCCCGTCGTGATTACTTTCGCGAGCAGGGAGTCATAAAACGGCGGCACGTCGTAGCCGGTGAACACATGGGTGTCCACGCGAACCCCGCGCCCCCCCGGAATCTGGAACTCCGTGATGCGTCCGGGACACGGGATAAAGTCGTTGGCGGGGTCTTCCGCATTGATGCGCGCTTCAATCGCCCACCCCTCCACGGCGACATCTTCCTGCTTTATCCCTAAGGATTCCCCGGCGGCCACGCGGATCTGCTCTTTCACCAGGTCAAGACCGGTCACCATTTCCGTGACCGGATGCTCGACTTGGATGCGGGTGTTCATCTCGATGAAATAAAACGTGCCGTCGGAGTTCAGCAGGAATTCCACCGTGCCCACCGAGTGATAGCCGCACGCCTTGGCGGCGCGCACGGCGAGCTCCCCCATTTTGCGCCGCAGCTTATGATCCACCGCCGAGGAGGGCGATTCCTCGATCAGTTTCTGGTGGCGCCGCTGGATGGTGCAGTCCCGCTCGCCGAGATGAATCGTGTGGTTGTGCTGGTCGGCCAGGATCTGGAACTCGATATGGCGCGGTGCTTCGAGGTACTTTTCCACGAAGACGTCGGCGCTGCCGAAGCTGGCGTCGGCCTCGGCTTGGCAGGTGGTTAAGGCGCTGATGAGCCGCACGTCATTATGGCAGACGCGCATGCCGCGCCCTCCGCCGCCGGCGGCGGCTTTAATGATGATCGGGTAGCCGATCCGCCGCGCGGTTTTCAGCGCATCGTCTTTGTTTTTGATGGCGGTCATGCTGCCGGGAATGATGGGGATGCCGGATTTCCGCATCAAGTCCTTCGCGGCGATTTTATCCCCCATCAGCCGGATGGATTGCGCCGAGGGGCCGATGAAGGTGATGTTGCAGGAGTCGCAGATCTCCGCAAAATGCGCGTTCTGCGATAAGAACCCATACCCCGGGTGGATGCCGTCGACATCGGTGATTTCCGCGGCGCTAATGATGGCTGGGATGTTGAGGTAGCTCTGCTCCGCCTTGGGGCCGCCGACGCAGATGGCTTCATCGGCCAGACGCACATGGAGGCTGGCGCGATCCGCTTCAGAATAAATGGCGACCGTGCGGATGCCCATTTCCTTGCACGCGCGGATGACCCGCACGGCGATTTCCCCTCGGTTCGCAATCAGTATTTTTGAAAACATCAGGATAGCGGAACAGGCTTACCGAGGTTCGATCGCGAAGAGCGGCTGTCCAAATTCCACGGCAGCGCCGTTCTCCACCAGCACATCCGTGATGCGGCCGGCGACTTCGGATTTGATCTCATTCATCAGCTTCATCGCTTCAATGATGCACACGACCTGTCCCACGTCGAGATCTTGTCCAACGTCCGCGAACGGCGGCGCATCCGGGGCGGAGGCTCGGTAAAAGGTGCCGACCATCGGCGATTTGATGATGGTGCGGTGGGGTTCTTCGGCCATGCGCGCCGCCGCCGGAGCCGCGGCCGCGGGTGCTGCGGGATGGGCGACGCCGGTGACATACTCCACAAGGTGCGGTGTCGGGCTTAAGGAGGCTTTCTTCAGTCGAATGCGCAGCCCCTGGTGCTCCATTTCGAGCTCAATGAGGCTGCGGGCCTCCATGAGCTCGAGCATCTCTTCAATGAGCCGAAACGCTTCCCGCTCGGATGACTTGCGCGGCTTCTCCACAGGGCCCTCCTGGTTAGACGCGAGAGACGTAGGTGCCGGTTCGGGTATCCACCCGAATGAGCTCGCCGGTATCGACAAAGAGCGGCACTTGAATAGTCGCTCCGGTTTCAAGTTTGGCCGGCTTCATCCCGGCTTTGGAGGTGTCGCCTCGGATGCCGGGTTCGGTTTCGGCGATATGCACATCCACAAACATCGGCGGCTCAATCCCGATCAACTGCCCATCGTGAAATTGGCCTTCAAGCTCCATGTTCTCCTTCAGGAAGCCCTCGGCGTGTTTCATGACCTCGGCGGGCACCGTGACTTCTTCGTAGTTCTTCGTATCCATGAGGTGGAAGGTATCGGCGGTGCGGTAGAGATACTGCAGCGTCCGTTTCTCAATGTAGGCTTCCTCGAATTTCTCCCCGGCGCGGAAGGTGCGCTCAATGACGGAATCATCGGGAAGCCGCCGCAGTTTCGTGCGGACGAACGCCCCGCCCTTGCCCGGTTTCACATGCTGGTACTCGATAATGGTCCATAGCTGCCCATCCATGAGGATGGTCTTGCCGCTTGAGAATTCGGTTGTTGAGATCATCACGGCGCTCCACCGCGCGCGGTCAGCGCCGCTTGCGCTTTGTTGCCGCCACGGGTTTCCCGCGCCGGGCCGGAGCCCCGTCTCCAGGTGCGGCGCTCGCGGCGTCCCGGAGCGCGATGGCGGCGTCCAGGGCGAGCCGGTAGCTGAGCGGGCCGAAACCGCTGACCACACCGCGGCAGACCGGCGCGATGAGCGAGTGATGGCGGAACGGCTCTCGGGCGGCCACATTCGACAGATGCACCTCGATCGCGGGGATCCCTGAGGCCTCGATCGCATCGCGGATGGCGAGGCTCGTATGCGTGTACGCCGCCGCGTTGATAATCAGCGCGTCAAATCGGCCGCGCCCCGCCCCGATGCGCTCGACGAGCTCGCCTTCGTGGTTGGACTGGACGATGGTCAGGATGACGCTTCGTTGGGCGGCGGCCCGCTTGAGCTCGCCGTTGATCGCATTTAGATCCGCGGAGCCGTAGATGGCGGGCTGGCGAGCGCCCAAGAGCTGCAGGTTTGGACCATGAATCACCAGAATGTTCATGGGCGTTGTTCCGCCTCTTCGATCAGCATGACGGGAATCCCATCCCGGATGGGATACCGGCGTCCGCACTGCACACAGACAAGCTGCTCGCCCTCGAGCTTGACCTCCGTCTTGCACGCCGGGCAGGCGAGAATCTCCAACAGCTGTGGGTCAATCATGCGACAGCGTCCTCCTTCTGTGATGGGGTGGGTTGTTCCAGCGCGACAGGCGGCGGTTCGGAACGCCGATACTCATCGATACGCTGGATTTTCTGATCGAGCCGTTGAGCGCTGGTGAGTGAAATTTCCCGGTACTTTTCTTGCGTCTTCTCCATCAGTTTTCCCAGTTCCTCAAAGCGCGTCTTGAACTTTTCATAATCCTGGCGAAACCCGTCAATGGCTTTCACGATGTCGTGGACGCCCTGAGTATACCGATAATGCTCCCAGGCCTGCCAGATAATCCGCACGACGGCGTACAAGGTCCAGGGGCCGCAGAGGATGGTTTTCCGCTTCAGGCACTCATCCATCAGCCCTGGCTCCCACTCATTGATCAGCCCGTAGACTTGTTCATTCGGAATGAAGATCAGAATATAATCAACACTCCGCTCCGATTCCGACAAATAATTCCTGCGTTCCATCTCCCGCACGTGGTCTTTCACATCCCGCAGAAACGCCTCCTGGTAGGCCGGTTGTTCGGCCTCGCGCGCTCCGACAAATTTGATGTAATTGTCCAAGGGGAATTTCACATCCATGAACAGGCAATGCGAGTCGGGCAGCATGAACGTGTAATCGGGGCGCCCGGACACAATTTCCTGTTCTTTGTGATAATGGATGCCTTCTTGCAATCCGCAAAAGCGGAGGATATCCTCGGCCATTTTTTGTCCCCATTGACCGCGGATCCTGGAATTTCCTAAGACAGCAACGAGATTGGCGGTCGTGCGGTGCAGTTGATCATTGCCTTGCACGACCCGATCGAGTTCGTTTTTTAACTGCCCGAATTTTCGGTCGCGATCCGACTCAAAGCCTCGCACGAGCGTTTCGTACTTTTCCAGCTGCTCCCGAAGCTGTCCGACTGTGGAGTCGACGGCGCGTCGCTCAGTTTCCAGATCGCCAAGCTGTTGGGTGCGCTCGGTCGCGAAGCGCTGGGACGCGACGACAAGAAATTCCTGCGTGGCGGCGGTCAATGAGCTTTTGACTTGGTCCTTGATCCAGTGGCTGATTTCCCGTCGGGCGACCCACAAGAAGAGGACGCTGATGCCAAGCAACGCACCCAGGCCGAGCCACAGGAGCATCGTCGTTAGGTTCCGGCTTTGGTCATATACCGCATGCGCAATTGATACAAGGCGTCGGTCAGCAGGCGCTGCTCATCCACGCTGAGATTGCCCTTGGTTTTTGTCTCAAGGATGCCGAGCAGATCGATGAGGTATTTGGCCTGCGTGAGGTTGGCGGCTTGCTTGCGAGTCACCGGATGGGGCATATCGCCGAGCGCAATGAAGGCTTCCATCGCCAAGCTGGAGATGAACAGATCAAACTGCGCGTGGGGCGCCTCGCCGCTCTCGGCCTGAGGGGCCGACGGCCCGGCCGGCCCTGCCGCAGGGGCTGGGGCGGGTGCCTGCGCGGCGTGCTCCTTCCATGATTCATCAACGCGTTTCTTTATCGGTTCATCCATTTTAGCGACTGTGTCCATTGGGAGAGATGATCACTTGGGCATGGCGGCCGATGGTCAGATACCGTTTGGCCGCGGCATTCACCATGGAGACCGTGATCCCGTTGATCTTCGCTTCATAGGATCGCCAGGCATCACACCCAACACCGTAGAGCTCATCGAGCGCGGCGCGTTTCGACAGCCCGATCAGATGCTGCACCTCCATCCGGTGCGCGCCGATCAAAAACCGTTTCGCCTGCTCGACCTCATCCGGCGTAAAGCCGCGGGCGGCGGCGAGGCGCAGCTGCTCATCCAGCACGTGCAGGACCTTGTCTTGGTCCTGCGGGCGCGTGGCCGCGTAGATCATGACATAGCCAGGATCCCATCCGGGCACGTTGACCGCGCCCAGCGTGTACGAGAGCCCATGCTGCTCTCGGACGGATTGAAACAACCGCCCGGACATGCCCGAGAGGACCGCCGTCATGACGTCAAGCCCGTACCGGTCATCCGAGGCGTACGTGTTGCCCAAAAATCCCAGCATGATGACCGCTTGCTCTCGATCCATGGCGCGAGTGGCGGTGCGCAGCGTGGTCACGGTTTCTTCCGGCAGGCGCTCCGGCCAGTTCGCGTTGGCTGGCCCAGCGGCGCCGAAGAGGCGGTTCAGCTGCTGGGCCGCGGCTGACGGGTCGATGTCGCCGAAAACGGCGATGACGCTGTTGGATGGGCTCATCCACCGCGTGGAAAACTCCAGGCACTGCGTTCGGCCAAGGCGGTGCAAGGTCCGGCGGTCGCCCAGCGGATTCAACCGGTACGGGTGCTGGCCGAAGAGCGTTTGACGCAGAAGGCGTCCGCCGACATCGAAGATCTCATCGTCCTGAGCGTCGAGCTGCTTCGCCATCAAGCCGCGCGCAATCTGCAGCTCCTCCTCCGGAAACGTCGATTGCGTGATCAGTTCATGCGCGAGGGCCAACCCTTGCTCGACATCTTTTGACAGCAGCTGCACGGAGACGCCGAATCCATCGCGGCCGCTGAAGGGCTCCAGCGTGCCGCCCAGCGACTCGATCTGCCGCGCGATCTCAAACGCCGAATGGCGCGCCGTGCCCTTCGTGAGCAGCTGCGCGACCAGGTACGAGAGGCCCTCCGTGTCCTCGGTCTCCGCGCGCAGGCCTCCTCGAAAGGCGATGACGATGGCGGCGATCGGCAGCGTATGGTCCGCGCCGATCAATGCCGTGGCCCCGCTCGGCAGCCGCGTCTTCGTGACCGGCATGGGGGCCGCCAACGGTTGTGCCATCGTCGGTGCTACGGCTGGCCGCGGGGGCCGAATGACGGCCGTGGTCATCGTGGAAGGATCGCAGAACCGCCGCGCGGCCTCTTGCACCGCGGCCGCCGTGACCTGCTGGATGCCGCGGACATACCGCGCTGAAAACAGCGGGTCGCCGGTGGCGGCCATGGAGGTCGCCAGATCCCCGGCTTTGGCTTCGATCGTCTGGCGGGCGAAGATGTAGCCAGCGCTCACGCTGTTTTTGGCTTTGTCCAGCTCGGCCGCGGTCACGCCGCCTTCGGTGATCTGCTGGAGCTGATCGAGGATGGCGGCGATGGCCGCCTCCGTCTTCTCCGGATCGGTGCGGAATTGGATCACAAAGGCTCCTGGGTCATATGGCGTATAGTTCCATGCGGTGATCGCATGCACGATATGCTGCGCGCGGAGGAGCGATTCGTACAGCCGCGAGCTGCGTCCTTCGCCAAGGATGTTGGCGAGGACGTCGAGCGGATACAGGGCCGGATCGGTCAGCCGCGTTGAGGAGAATCCGAGCATCCCATAGGCGGATTGCACCGGCAGCTCGATCACCGCGTCCTTCCGGGTGGCGGGCGGCGGTTCCATCGGCACGAGCTGCTGGCTCGGATCGGTCATCCCGCGCGGCCACGCCCCGAAGTGCTCCTTCAGCAGCCCCGGCATGGCGGCGGCATCGACATCGCCGACACAAGCCAGGGTGATCTGCTGCGGCTGGTATTGCGCCGCGTAGAACGTCCGCAGATCCTCGACCGTCAGCCGCTCAAGCAGGGGCCGATAGCCGAGGATGGGATGCCGGTACGGGTGCTCCAGAAAGTGGCGACTGAACCATGTCTGAGAGAGCCGGCGATCCGGATCATCCAGATTCATCTGCAGCTCCGAGATGATCACGGCGCGCTCTTTGTCGAACTCCGGCTGTTCAAACATGGCATGCTGCAGAATGTCCGCCAGCAGGGCCAGCGCATCCTTCAGGTGGCGGGATTCGACATAGAGCGACACCCCGGTCGTGTCGAATGACGTGAACGCGTTGATTGACCCGCCATACCGGCGGACTTCCTGATCGATCGTGCCGGGCGGACGAGATGGGGTGCCCTTAAAGAGCATGTGCTCGATGAAGTGGGTGATGCCGCTGCCGACATACCGGCCCTCCCCGCGCAGCCCGCCTTTGATGCGCGCTTCAATGGCGACCAGCGGCTGGCGGTGGTCGGCTTCCCACGCGGCCTGCAGGCCGTTGTCGAGCAGCAGCTGGCCCACCTGACGCCGGTCGTCGGCGGCAGACGCGATGGAGGCATTGGCGATCGTCATCATGGCGGTGGCGACCAACAAACAGTGAACCCCGCGTCGGGCGGGGTGAATGGGAGGGAACACTCGCTCAACGGACAGGCTAGGCGTTACGAGCGCGCCGGCTGATCGCCTGCCGCAATTCTCGGCGCTTGCGCTCGCTGGGCTTCTCATAATGTTTCCGAGCCTTCAGCGCCTTGAGGATGCCTTCGCGCTCCAGCATGCGCTTAAAGCGCCGTAACGCCTTCTCAAGCGATTCGTCTTCTCTGACTTCAACTCGTGGCATGCGGTCTC
>JACQWM010000040.1 GCA_016209275.1 Candidatus Omnitrophota bacterium | reverse complement strand
GGTCGGGGTCAAGGCCGATTTTGGCAAGATCTCGGATGAGGCGCTGGCCTCCGGGTGGCATTTTTATATCCCGTTTACCTCGTGGGTTGAGACCTGGAATGTGAAGACGCAAGAGATCAAAGAGACCGCCCAGGTGCCCTCGTCTGAAGGGCTGATTTCACAGTTGGATGTGTCCGTGATTTATAACATCCCGCGCGAGCAGGCGGTCAAAGTGCGCAAAACGATCGGGGGCGGGTATCGTGAAACCATTTTGGAGCCGTATGTCCGCGAAGCCATCCGCAACGTCGTCAGCGGCTATGCGGTGAAGGCGCTCTACAGCGATGCCGGCCGCAAGGAAATCGGCGAAAACATCCTCAAGTTTTTGCGGGATAAGCTGGAGCAGCGCGGCATCATGGTGCAGGATGTGCTGCTGCGCGATGTGCGGCTGCCGCCGACGTTTGCCCAAAGCATCGAAGCCAAGCTCAGAGCCGAGCAAGAGTCGTTCCAAAAGGAGTTTGAGCTGGCCAAGGCCAAAAAAGACGCCGAGATTGAAATTGCCAGAGCGCAAGGGGTCGCGAAGAGCAATGAGATCATCGCCGCCAGCCTCTCAGATCCGTATCTGCGCTATAAATGGATTGAGGGACTGCAGAAGAATCAGAACGCAGTGATCTACGTGCCGACGGAGGCGAACCTGCCGATTACCGAAGCCGGCCGCGTGCGCGGCGCCATCGACAGCGCCATGAAGCGTGAAGGCAAGCCCTAGATCGCTGATCAACGCGGATCGATACGCTGATGTCCGCTGATCCAACAGGTGTCAGACACTTGCGCCTGTTCAGGAAGTGTCTGACACTTCTATTGTTGACGGTCTGCGCATGCGGGCGGGCCGCCACCGATGCGGATGAATCGCCCAGCAAGGAACCTGATGTCGCCGCCCCTCATCCGGTCAACGCTGAGTTGATCGCCGAGCACACGACGATTCAACCCGGAGGCGCCACGAGAGTCGGGGTGCGCTTTACGATAGAGCCAGGCTGGCATATTTACTATGAGACCCCTGGCGACGCGGGGTTGCCCACCAAGATCGAATGGTCAGCGCCGTCAGGGTGTTGGTTCGGGCCGCTTCAGTGGCCGAACCCCAAACGGTTTATGGACCCGGGAAACATCAAGACATTTGGCTATGAGAAGGACGTCACGCTGATCAGCGAGCTTCGGTATCAGACGGTGAGAGACGCCTACACCGAGCTTCCTCTCAACGCGACCGTGAGTTGGCTTGCCTGCAAGGAGCTGTGCATCCCCGGCCAGGCGTCCCTCGATCTCACGTTGCCTGTGAGCCCTGAGCCGCCAGCGCGTTCCCCACGCGCAGCGGTGTTCGATTGATGCAGACGCGCACAAAGATTATTGCCACCGTTGGTCCTAGCTGCGCGAGCGCTACGGTTCTGCGCCAATTGATCCGGGAGGGGGTCAGCGTCTTCCGGTTCAACTTCTCCCACGGCACGCTGGAGGATCATGAGCGGATGCTCTCGCAGATCCGCAAGGCCCAGCGAGGCCTGAGCCGTCCGATCGCCATCCTTCAAGACTTGGCCGGCCATCGCATCCGCACTGGAGTGCTCCGCAGCCACCGCGCCATCCTGCTGGAAACAGGGCAGCGATTTATCCTCTACCGCAAGCCCAGGACAGGGACAGGGGAGGGGGTGTCGCTGAGTTACACCGGCCGCTTCACCCGGATTCAACCCGGACAGATGATCTACATCGATGACGGCAATCTGCACTTGAACGTGCTCCGAAGTTTTGAGGACCATGTCGTGACCCAGGTGATCCAAGGGGGCAAATTGGGCGAGCGTAAAGGGGTGAATATTCCGGACACCCACCTGGATTTTCCGGCGATCAGCAGCAAGGACATGGCCGATTTATCATTTGCCATTCAACATAAGGTCGAGTATGTGGCGCAATCATTCGTGCGCAACGCGGCGGATGTGGATGCGGTCAAGCGGCTGCTGCGGGAAACCTTGCCGCACTGCCAGGTCATCGCCAAAATCGAGAACCGGGAAGGGGTGCAGAACCTAGCGGCGATTCTCAGGCGGGCGGATAGCATTATGGTCGCGCGCGGCGACCTGGGGATCTCATTGCCGGTCCACGAAATCCCGATCCTGCAGAAATGGATGATCGCCGCCTGTAACCACTACAAGAAGCCAGTGATCACGGCTACCCAAATGCTGGAACACATGATCGACCATCCGCAGCCAACGCGCGCCGAGGTGAGCGATGTGGCCAATGCGGTGATCGACGGCTCCAACTTCGTCATGCTCTCCGGCGAGACCGCGATGGGCCGGTATCCGGTGGAAACGGTGAAGATGATGCGCACGATCATCGAGTACACCGAGCGCCACGCCCCCTACCGCGGCCCCCGCCGCACCCGTTAAGCGTCAGACACTTCCGCCCGTTCAGGAAGCGTCTGACACCTCTGGAAAGCTGGCAACTGCTACTGCGAAGTGACCAATCCGCAGGGCTCCTGCTGTCTCGGGGACGTGGCCAATGATGAAGTCCGAATTGGCGAGGAAGGCAATCTCGTCCGCCTTCCCAAAGAGGCCTGGAACACGCTGGTGGAGAAAATCCAGCAGGGCGAGCTCGCGAAGTTGTGACCTCATGGCGTAAGGTGAGGGTGGTCGAAAGCCGCCCTCACCGTTTCTGCATGGTGGCGAGATGTCCCACGAAGCTAAACCGTTCAGATGCGTCATGGACCGTAGCGACCCCATGACACAGATCATAGATTGAAGAGGTGCGGTTCCTTACAATTTTTCCGATATGCGCATCCTCGTCGTGGAAGATGAGAAACGGGTCGCCAGCTTTATCCGGCGGAGTCTGGCGGAGGTCGGCTATGCGGTGGACTGCACGCACGACGGTGAGGCCGGACTGGACCTCGCGCAGGCCACCAGTTACGACGCGATCATCTTGGATCTGAGGCTGCCGAAGCTCGATGGACTGGCCCTGGTGAAGACCCTGCGGCAACAAGGGATTGCGACCCCCGTGCTGGCGGTGACCGCGAGAAGCGCCGTGCACAACCGGGTCGAGGGACTGCACGCTGGTTGTGACGACTATCTGAGCAAACCATTCGCAGTGGCCGAGCTCGTGGCCCGAGTGCAATCGCTGCTGAGACGCCGCACACCCCAGACGCATCTCCTGCAGGTAGGTGACCTGGTCCTGGATACCGCGACCCGGCGAGTGACCCGGGCCGGTCGGCAGCTCGAGTTCACGCCGCGCGAATTCGCGCTGTTGGAATACCTAATGCGCAACGCCAGCCAGGTCGTCACCCGGACCATGATCGAGCAGCACGTCTGGAACTACGACTTCGACAGCGGCACGAATTTGGTCGAAGTGCACCTGAGCCATCTGCGGCGGAAGGTGGACCAGAGTGGCCAGGTGCCACTGATTCACACGATCCGCGGGACTGGCTATACGATCCACGACCCAGCCTGTGTCGCCTGAATGACCGTGCGCAACATCCGCGTTCGTCTGATCACCTGGTACGTTGTCAGTCTGGGATTGGTGCATGGTGTCGTCGGAACCAGCCTGTATCACCGCATGTCCGCTCGGCTGTATGGCGAGTTCGATGAGCAGCTGGCGGCCTATACGGGATGCTTGGTTGAACTGCTGCCCCAGCACAAAGGGATCGAGGTCGGCCGTGTCGTCAAGGAGATGGCCGATCTCCACGGGGTCGAGCGCGAGCTCTACGTGCACATCACCGATGGCGCCGGCAAAACCCTGTACGACACGGCCGTGCTGCCGCTTGATGTGAGTGACACCCTGCGAGTGTCCGCAGAGGCCGGTACTGGTCGACCTGTCTCCGTCCGGCTGCCGCACGCCGGGCGATGGCGTGCGCTTCGGCAGGAAGTGCGCGAAGACGGTCGGCTAGCCTATGTAGGCACTGTCGCGATGCCGCTTCGCGGCGTGCAAGAAGGCCTCTGGCATCTGCTCGAAACCCTGGTGATTCTCGTGCCTATCATTTTTCTCGTGGCTAGCATCGGAGCATGGGTGCTGCTCAATCGGGCGCTCGCACCGCTGCGACACATGATCGATAGCGCGCAAGCGATCCAAGCGGACAACGTCGTCGACCGACGCATTCCGGTGCCGGCGACCGGCGATGAAGTCGAGCGGCTTGCCAACACGTTCAACGAGATGGCCGGACGGCTCCACCGGTCGTTCGCCCAGATGCGCCAGTTCACCTCGGATGCGTCCCACGAGTTGCGCACGCCGCTGGCGGTCCTCAAAGGGGAGATCGAAACCGGAATCAGCGCGTGCCCGGTCCCGGGCCGCTGTCAGGAGACGTTGCAGAACTGCATGACGGAGATTGACCGACTCACCCGCCTGATCGACGGCCTGCTGCTTCTTTCGCGGGCGGATGGCGGTCGGCTGGAGCTCGAGCGGGAGTCGGTCTCCCTATCGAGGCTGATCCACGAGATGGCGGAAGACGCTCGGCTCCTCGGCGAAGCGAAGCAGCTTGAGGTGGACGTCGTGAACGGCCGCGATATCATCGTGCGTGCCGATGAGATGCGGCTCAAGCAGCTCTTACTCAACCTCGTGGACAACGCGGTCAAGTACACTCCTGAGAGAGGACGGATCATCCTTGGATATTGGGCCAGCGACGAACATGTCGAGCTGACGGTCAAAGACACTGGCATCGGCATCGCCCCTGAACACCTCCCGCATATTTTTGATCGGTTCTACCGGGTCGACCAGAGCCGCGATGGTGCCGTTGGCGGCCATGGACTGGGTTTGGCGATCTGCCAGATGATTGCCGAGGCTCACGGGGGGACCATCCGTGTCGAGAGCACCTCGGGCCAAGGCACTGCCTTCCGCATCCGCCTGCCGCTTGCTTAAGAAACCTTAAGCAATTCTTCAGCATTTCTTCAGGTGCCCCCGCTATTCTTACCGGCAACTGTCGGAGTGTCGTTCCATCCGTCGTGCGCCAACGCGAGCGTCGCAGCGGACGAGTTCGGTGAGGACGGATCAGGCACGGGAGGGGAGGAGATGATGGGGAGAGCGGGGGGATGGCGAGCGGTTGCGCTCATCGGCGGTCTCTGCGTTGCCGGCGGGCCGGTGTGGGCTGATACGACGGACGACAAGATCGCCCAATTGGAAGCGCAGGTGCGTGCGCTCCAAGGCCAGCTCGATCAGCTCAAGCAGCAGCGAGAGTCTGACCGAAAGGAGTTGGCCTCCGTCAAGGAAGCGGCCCACGGGCCGCTGGGAAGCCTCGACCTGGGACAGAACACCGGCGTCATGGTGACCGGCGCAGTGGATCTGGCATACCAGGCGAACGAAAGCGCCTCTCGGACATTCGAAAACGGCCACTTCAACCCGATCTTTTTGGGAATGCTGGGCGAGAACGTCCTGATGCAAGCCGAGCTCGAGTATGAGAATGGCGGCGATGAAAAGATGTTGGAGTACGCGACGATCGACTGGATGGTCAATGATTACCTCACGCTCGAAGGCGGCAAGTTCCTTATGCCCTTCGGCGAGTGGAACGACCGGCTCCATCCGACGTGGATCAACAAGTTCCCCACTCGGCCCATCATCTTCGACGAGGTGCTGCCAGGTGAATGGACTGAGATCGGCGCCCAAGCACGAGGCGCGGTCGGGATCAACAAGTTCCTCGGGACGGACCGACCCGTCGACGTGGAATACACCGCGTATCTGACGAACGGCTTGGAAGGCGCATCTGGGGCAAGCTTGCGCGACCTGCGCGATAACGTGACGGACAGCAACGACAACATCGCCGTCGGCACCCGGTGGGGGCTGCGGGTGCTCCCGTGGGGCAGCATCGGGACCTCCTGGTATCGTGGCGCCTACACGACCGACGGCACGCTGGATTTGAACATGTGGGGCTTGGATTGGGCGGCCCATCCGACCGAATCGCTCGAGATCCGCGGTGAATACATCCTCACGTTCCAGGAGGTGGCGACCCCAAACACCGACCAGGAAGACCTGCTGAAGAAAGGCTGGTACCTCCAAGCCGCGTATTCCCTGAACGATCTCGCCGTCTGGTTGGGCGATCTTCCCGGCAGCCGATACCTCGGCAACACGGAGCTCGTCGGGCGATTCAGCCAAGCGGCGCTCGAGACGACGAGCGGGACCGACAACCAGCATGAGTTCGGCATCGGCGTGAACTACTATCTCCGCCCGAGCCTGGTGTGGCGTCTGGCATATGAATGGAGCCAGGAGAATGCCGGCACCGCGAAGGTGGACGATGACCTGTTCATCACGCAGATCGCGTATGGCTTCTGATCGCAGGGGAGGACAGATGATGAGACGGTTTGTATTCGGCGTTCTCCTGACGGTGCTGGGGCTTGTTGCCGCCACAGGAGGTGTCTCGGCGAAGGAGGAGAAATCCTCAACCGGCTGGACGGGCGCGCGGCTGTACGAGGCGACGTGCGCCCGGTGCCATGCCGCGCGGCCTCCGGTGGAGCATTCGGATAAGCGCTGGAAGATCGTGATGGGACACATGCGCGTCCGGGCCAATCTGACCGCAGAGGAAAGCCAGAAAATTCTCGAGTACTTGCAGAATTCCAACTGACGAACCCATGGAGGAACGATGGCCAGATTAACGCCCCAGCGAGTGCTCAGACTGTTGGCGCCGCTAGCCGGCCTGGCTGTGGCCGGGCTGGCGCTGGCGCAGTCAGAGGAAACCCCGGAGGAGCGCCGGGCCAGGTGGGATCAAGGGCCGCAGACCATTGACATCTCCGCGTACCCACCCGAGATGCAGCAGCGCTACGAGCTCTTCGCGCAAAAGTGCGCCAAATGCCACAACCTCTCCCGCCCCATCAACGCGGAGTTCACACCGCAGGAATGGGAAGGCTACCTGGACAAAATGATGCGTAAGAAAGGCAGCGAGGTTGGCAAGAAGGACAAGCGGGAGATCTATGAGTTTCTCGTGTACGACACGCAAATCCGCAAACCCCAGTACATGACGCCGCCGTCGGGCGACCAGAAAGGTCAACCATGATGGGTGCGCATCCGTTGCCCGTCTTGCTGTTCCTCGTATCCGTCATCGCCGGCTTGTGGGCGTGTGGGGTTTCGGGCAACGCCTGGGCTGTTGCGGTCGGCACGGGCATCGGGCTACTGCTGGGGGTGTCGATCAAAGTAGGCAAGCAGTGGCAGAAGGCCGTCGTCCTTCGACTCGGGAAGTTCTACCAGCTCAAGGGGCCTGGGATCTTCGTAGTGCTTCCGTTCATCGACACTGTGCCGTACTGGATTGATGTGCGGACGATCACGACCCCATTCACGGCGGAGCAGACCCTGACAAAGGATAGCATCCCGGTCGATGTGGACGCCGTGTTGTTTTGGCGGGTGATCGATTCGATGAAGGCAGCGCTGGAGGTTGAGAATTATCGAGAGGCCATCGCCTGGGCTTCTCAGACGGCTCTTCGGGATGTCATCGGCAAGACCGATCTCTCGGAGATGCTGGTGGGCCGGGAAAAGATCGACGCCCTGCTGTGCGAAATGATCGATCATCGTTCCGAGCCGTGGGGGATCAAGGCGCACTCCGTGGAGATCCGGGATGTCAAGATTCCACCCGCCCTGCAGAATGCGATGTCCATGCAGGCCCAGGCCGAGCGGGAACGACAGGCCCGGATCATCTTAGGGGATTCAGAGCGTCAAGTGGCCATGTCGTTTGCTGAGGCCTCCCGATCGTATGTGGAGAATCCCACCGCTCTGCACCTGCGTGCGATGAACATCCTGCTGGAGGGGATGCGGCAAAGCTCGACGGTGATCATCGTCCCATCGACGGCGGTGGAGACGATGGGGCTGGGAGCCGCCGCGGGGTTGACTGCGTTAGCCAAAGAGGCCTTGAAGGAATCGCCTAAACCGCCGGCGCCTTCGGCTTAGGCGTTCCCTCGCGCGGGGCCCAATGAGGGAACGACTGTTGCTGCTCGTCGGCGTCATCCTCCTCGCGGGCGCGGTCCTGTACGCTGAGCGCCAGGGCCGAACCCGCCGTCCCGCCGTTGTCCAACCGTCCATCCCGTTCAATCACCAGAAACACATCGCAGCCGGGTTCAAGTGCGCGGGCTGCCACGTCTACGTCAACTCGCAGCCGTTCGCAGGGATCCCCACGGTGCAGGAGTGTCTTGAGTGTCATGCGTCGTGGCGCGCCAAGACCCCGGAGTTGAGTCGGATCGATCCGCAGCTGAAAGCGATCGCTGCCGAAGGAAAGGAGATCCCGTGGCAGCAGGTCCACCGGGTCCAGCCGCATGTATATTTTTCGCACCAGCGCCATGTGACGACGGCCAAGCTCGACTGCGCCGTCTGCCACGGCGAGATGAAGTACGTGACACGGCCGGTTGATCGGCAGACGGTGCCGATCAACATGGAACGGTGCCTCGAGTGCCACCGGAAGGAGCGCGTGACGACGGACTGCTTGGCCTGTCACCGATAGCGATGGGATGCACCTAACGCGACGCGAGTTCCTCGACCTGGCTTGGCTCATCACGACCGTGTGGGGGGCGCTGTCGAACTTCGTCAAATACCGACTACTGGGCCTGCCGGTGCCCCTCCAGGAAGGGTCGGTCGTCTCGCGCGAGCCGGAGCGCTGGGCACCCTCGGCGTGTCAGCTGTGTCCGGCCGGGTGCGGGGTTGTGGCTCGGATCATCGATGGACGTGTGGTGAAGGTCGAAGGGCTTCCGGCTCACCCGATCAATCAGGGGAGTCTGTGTCCCCGAGGTTTTGCCGGCGTCACCGAGCTGTACCATCCGGACCGGTTACTTCAGCCGCTGCGACGCGTCGGGGCGCGCGGCAGCGGAGCGTTTGAACCGATCGGCTGGGACGAGGCGATGCGTTTGGTGGTCGATCGCCTCCAGCAACACGGCAGCGGCAGTCGGTTCGCGTGGCTGATGGGCCAACCCAGTGGAATGAGCCAACAGCTCGTGGGCCGATTTCTGGCGGTGCTGGGATCATCGCATCTGTACTCCATGCGCTGGCCGCTTGGCGAGCTCCCAATCGACGCCTTCCGGCTCATGGTCGATGAAGCCGGAGAGCCGCTGTACGACCTGTCGCAGGCCAACTTCGTGCTGTCGTTCAGCCATGATTGGCTGCAGGCGTTTCCCTCGCCTGTCGAGGCGTCGCGGGCGTACGGGATGTTGCGGCGCGGGCGAGCGGATCGCCGCGTGCGGATCGTCCACATGGAGCCCCGCCTGTCGATGACCGCGGCCAAGAGCGACGAGTGGATCCCGATCCAGCCCGAACACGTCGCTGATGTGGCGCTGGCACTGGCGCACGTCATCATCCGGGAGCGGCTCTTTGACGAGCGGTTCGTCCGCGAGGCCGCCGGGGACTTCGAGGCCTTCACCCAGCTCGTCAAATCGCGCGGGAACCCTGACGCAGTCTCACAGCGCACCGGCATATCGCCAGACACGCTCAGGCGGCTGGCCAAAGAGTTCGGCCTCAAACGCGGCCTGGCGCTGGGACCGCGAACCGACCTGCTCGCACAGTGGGCTGTCATGGCGTTGAACGGCTTGGTCGGTAATCTCGACGCACGCGGCGGGGTGCTCAGGCGCTGGCAGCCGCGGGGGCTGTCGCATGCCCTTCCTTCCGAGCGCCCAGCAACATCCCCGCCCACGTCGAGACAACCGGGGCCGGGGGCGGATGACTGGGCTGATGGCATCGTCTCGCGGTTGGCGTCCATCGACACCCTGGTTATCTCCGATGCCAACCCGTGCTTTGCCAGCCCCGCGCCCGCTCGCTGGAGCGACGCGTTGGGCCGGGTTCCGTTCGTCGTCGTGCTCACGTCGTTCCTGGACGAGACGGCGCTACACGCTGACGTGGTCCTGCCCATGGCGACCGCCCTGGAGCGATGGCACTTCACACCGGTGATCGCCACGGACGGCACGGTGGTCGCGAACATCAGCCAGCCGGCGTTGCCTCCGCGAGGCCAAACCAAGCCGCTCGAGGACATCATCCTGCAGTTGGCGGGTATGCTGGGCTCGCCCGCGGCGGACGTGGTTCCTTGGACATCGATGGAAGAGATGGTGCGTGAGCACGTCCGGGGACTCTACGATGCGCGGGAAGGAACGCTGCTGCCCCAGGTGACCCTGCCGGGCCGGCTGTCTCCCGAAGAGGAGGAGCCTCCGGTGGATTTCGATGAATTCTGGGACATGATCCTAGCTAGGGGCGGATTGGTCTGGCCCGCCGAGGCCGCTCCGTGGCCGGCCTTCCAAACCCCATCTGGACGGTTCGAGTTTTTCCCCAAACAGATCGCAGCGCTGCTTCGGGCTCACGAGGCATCATCGTCTGTGGATCAACCGGACGCGGCGGCGAAGGGCTACCCCTTGAAGCTGTACCTCTACACGCCTCTGGCGTTTTTGAACGGCTCAGGGGCGCATTTGCCCCACTTGCAGCAAATCGCAGGCAGCCAGCTGCATGAGGCGTGGGAGACCTGGGCGGAAATCCATCCGACGACGGCGCGACAGTACGGTCTTCAGGATGGTAGGGGGATCTGGCTGGCCTCTTCGTCTGGACGCATTCGAGTCCGAGCGCGGTGGTATGAAGGGGTGACGCCAGGCGTGGTGGGGGTTCCGATCGGGCTGGGTCATACGGCGCTGGGCCGCTGGGCTCAGGGGATCGGGTCGAATCCATTGGAGCTGCTGGCCGACGGATCAGAGGCGCGTACGCAAGGGACCGCATGGCAAGGAACCCGTGTCAAGGCATGGCAGGCCTGAGGCTCTCCCGACGCGCCCTGTTGAAACGGGCGTTGACCGCCAGCGCATCGCTCGTCCTGTTTCGCTGGTTTCTGAAAACCGAAGCCGTCGCCGAGGAACGTCCGACAGGCCCAGCCGATCCTCAGCCTCATCGGTGGGGCATGGTCATCGACTTGGATAAATGCACGGGCTGTCAGGCCTGCATGGTGGCATGCTGGACGGAGAACAATCAGCCGCTGCCCGATCCGACGATGCATCGAGAGGGTCGCGTGATCGAGTGGATGAAGGTGCTCCCGGTCCAGGAAGGCGAATACCCGGCGGTGCGCCAACGGTTGCTGCCGATCCCGTGTCAACACTGTGAGGACCCCCCATGCACCGCGGTCTGTCCGGTGTTTGCGACGTACAAGAACCCCGAGGGCCTGGTGGCGCAGATCTATCCCCGCTGCATCGGCTGCCGGTACTGCGTCAACGCCTGCCCGTACACGTGCAAGTTCTTCAACTGGTCTGCGCCGCAGTGGCCGGGACAGATGGCCGCGATGCACAACCCGGACGTCTCGGTTCGGCCGAGAGGGGTTACTGAAAAGTGCAGCTTCTGCCATCACCGTCTGCAGCAAGCCAAGGAGCGTGCGGCGAGGGAAGGCCGTCCGCTGCGCGAGGGAGACTATGTGCCGGCCTGCATGCAGGCCTGCCCGGCCCAGGCGATCCGGTTCGGCGACCTTGAGGATCCCAAGAGCGCCGTCTCTGCGGAGCGGCACAACCCGCGTCGCTTCTTATTGCAGGAAGAACTCGGCACGAAGCCGAAGGTGACCTACTTGTCAGAGGCCTGACGATGAGCCAACCCTCCCGCCTGGAGTCGGATCTGATCACCCCCATCACCCGGTTCTCGCCCGGGTTCTTCGCAGTGATCGGCTGTCTCCTGGTGGTGATCGCGGTGGCAGCCTATGCCTGGCTCCACCAGTTGGTGTTCGGCTTAGGGATGACCGGTCTCAACCGCCCGGTATTCTGGGGCATCTACATCACCAATTTCGTCTTCTTCATCGGGATCAGCCACGCCGGAACGCTGATCTCGGCCATCCTCCGGCTGTGCCGGGCGGAATGGCGACGACCAATCACCAGAATGGCGGAGGCGATCACCGTGCTGGTGCTGTTCATCGGCGCTGGCAACATCCTTATGGATCTAGGCCGGCCGGACCGGGCGCTGAACGTCCTCCTCCACCCGAACTTCCGCTCGCCGCTACTCTGGGACGTGACGAGCATCACAACGTACTTGACCGCGAGCACCTTGTACCTGTATCTGCCCCTCATCCCGGACCTCGCGCTGCTCAGGGACCGCGTCCCGAAGCGCCGGTGGTTCTATCGACTGCTGGCCTTGGGCTGGACCGGGACGCCACGACAGCAGCACTGGCTCGAAGTCGCCATCTCGATCATGGCGGTGCTCGTGATCCCCATCGCGATCACCGTCCACACCGTGGTCTCGTGGGTCTTCGCCATGACGGTGCAGCCGATGTGGCATAGCACCATCTTCGGCCCCTACTTCGTCGTCGGCGCGATCTTCTCCGGGATCGCCGCCCTCATCATCGCGATGGCGGTGATCCGCAAGGCCTATCGCTTGGAGGCGTATCTGAAGCCGATCCACTTCAACAACCTAGCTGTGTTGTTGCTGGTCATGGCCTGCTGCTGGTTTTATTTTACGTTTGCGGAGTATCTGACGACGTTCTACGGCAACGAGCCGGACGAGATGCAGGTCTTCTGGTCGAAGATCACCGGACCGTACGCCCCCTATTTTTGGACGATGGTGGCGTGTTGCTTTGTGGTTCCGGTGCCGATCCTGGCCTTGCGGAAAGGACGGTCGATCCCTGGCACCGTCATCGCCTCAGTGCTGGTCTTGATCGGCATGTGGCTTGAGAGGTTTCTGATCGTGGTGCCCTCGCTGATCAATCCGCGACTCCCGTATCGCGGTGGAATCTACCATCCGACGTGGGTCGAGGGCGCCATCACAGCGGGTGCGTTTGCGATGTTCCTCTTGTTCTATTGCATTTTTGCGAAGCTCTTCCCGGTCATTGCGATCTGGGAAATTCGAGAGGGACAGGAGCGCGGCATTCCAGAGACGGTGGAGCGGCTGAAGACCTATCTCCCAACAGAAGGACCGGCTGGCGCAGCGCAGCCAGCGACGGAACGATGGGGCGTATGGCGATGACACGCGAGGCGAGATGAGGGCCGCTCATCAGCGTCTGCAGGCTGTGACGCTGGCAACCCTGTGCGTTGCGATCACCTCGGTCTCGGCCGCGCCGCCGGAGGCTGAGCCAGATCGACTCATGGAACGGCAACTGGTGGAGGAAGACGTCAAAGAAGCGGCGAAGCGGCCGTACGCCAACGACCTTGGGCCGGACCAGATCGACGTGTCGGCCTATCCACGCCAGATGCAGCAGTCCTACGGGCTGTTCGCCCAGAAGTGCTCCAGGTGTCATACCTTGGCCCGGCCCATCAATTCCCAGTGGGCGAGTCCCCCGTTCTGGGAACAGTACGTCAAGCGGATGTGGCACAAGCCCGGGACAGGAATCAACGGGGTGGAGGCCAGGCAGATCTGGGAGTTCCTTAGCTACGACTCGCAGGTGCGCAAGCTTGACCGGCGAGAAGCGTTCGAGGCCCTTCGCAAACAGCTCTTGGAAGAATTCAAGCAGAAATATCCTGAGCGATACCAAGAACTGTATGACGAGCTTGAGGATGACGCAGCCAAGCTCTGGTAAAATCGAGAGGGGGTACTGATGAGCGACCCACTACAGCCCTATCGGGACGCCCTGGCACGCAAGGTGCATGCCGTCTGCCTCGATCGCAACCTGGACCCGACCTCCGTGATCGATACCGAGGCGGGGTGCCGCATCGACCGGTTCCTCCCGGAGCTGGTCCAGATGGTTCGCCAGATTCGCAGCGACAACCTGGCCGACTATGAGGCGGTCATGCGCGAGCGCGTGTGCCACCAGTGCGGCAACCTGACTGCCGAGGACCGCTGCCCCGTTCGGGAGCAAGCTGAGTGTTGTCTCTATCGGTATCTTCCCTTGGTCATTGAAGCGATCTTTGAGGTGCAAGGCGAACAGCCATAACACGCCACGACGACGGTTGAAGCCAACCTGAGGAGGGAGGTGAGCGTGATGTTCGGAAGGATCGGTGTTCCGGAACTCTTGATCGTCCTGCTGATCGCGCTGTTGCTCTTCGGCGCCAAGCGGCTGCCGGAGATTGCCCGCTCGTTCGGCCGGTCGATCCTGGAGTTTAAGAAGGGCCTCAAGAGCGTCGAAAAAGAGCTGGAACATTCCAAGACCGACGAGACGTAACTCGTGGAAGCCGTGTATCCATGTCGGGGCAGCTTTCGGACTGCCAGGGGTAAGTGATGATCTGATCCGAACCGGGGTCGCCCTGGAGTTTTGAGCATCGGGATGCGGTAAAGTTGACAAACGTACCCCGGCGGGGTATATACTAAAAACAAGATCATGAGAACCCCAATGAGCATGGGCCGCGGAAAGCAATGTAGCAGTCCCTGGTTCGGTATCCTTTGCAGTGTGGCATTTTTTGGAGCGAGCAACTACTGCAATCTGGAAGCGGTCGCGGCGCATCCCGCGCACAGCGAGCGTTCTCACCACGCCACGGCGTCAGAGCATCAGGACAACGACGCTTCTTCAACGCCGGCGCATGATCACGAGGATGCGTCGGACGCCTGTTGCGCGGCAGTGCAGGCTGTGACGAGCCCGAAGATAGCGTTCCACCTGACATCGAATCTGGCATGGCAGCTGCATCCTCTCATGGTGCGGGCATCGTGGCTCACTTCACTCCTTGACCCCATTCGTGCGGCAAGCGGCTTAAGCCCTCCTCCGCGAGAACCGACATCAGTCAGACCGTTCTACCGCACGACCTACGCGAACCACGCGCCCCCAGTACGTCTCACCTAAGTGGGGCTCTCAAGGTTGTGAGAGTCCTGGTCCGTCGCTTTTCCTCATTTCCTGAGTTGTCTTCTGCGATTAACGACGTGAGGCTTCATGCGGCATAGCGCGAGAGCGTTCATTGGGGTCGTCTTCAGCGCAGGTCTGGTCTTCGGCTGCGCGATCATTCCCCGACAGACAGGCCTTCCTGAGGTGGTCAAGACCATTGAACAGCGCACTGGCGTGCGCATCCAACAATACACTGGCGCACCGACGGGCCTCGTCGCTGAAAGGATCCATGATCTGCTGCGTGAAGAGCTGACCCTTGATCGGGCCGTGCAGATTGCGCTGCTGAATAATCGATCGCTTCAAGCGACGTTGGAAGCCTTAGGGATCGCCCGAGCGGATGCGATCCAAGTGAGCCTGCTCAGCAACCCCGTCTTCTCGGGCCATGCCAGGGTGCCGGAAGACGAAGGCAAGACAAACCTGGAATTAGCACTCGCTCAGTCGGTGGTCGAAACCTTGTTGCTTCCCTTACGCCAGCGGGTGGCTCGCGCCCAGTTTGAGCAGATCAAACTCCAGGTGACCGATGCCATTCTGCGGTTCTTAGCTGAGGTCAAAACGACCTACTACGCCGTGCAAGCGACAGAACAACTCGTCACCATGCGAGGCACCGTGCTGCAGGCTGCAGAAGCTGCCGCAGAGTTGGCCCAACGGCAGTATGACGCGGGCAACATCAGGGATTTCGATCTGGCGACTGAACAAGCTGCCGCTGAGGAGGCCCAGACCGAGTTGATTCACGCTCAAACTGAACGGATCGCTGCCCGGGAAGCCCTGACCAAGATCTTAGGACTGTCCCATTCAGACACCGGGACCTGGTGGGTGGCCACCGTCCTGCCGGCTCTTCCTGTTCACGATCCGTCGGTAGAAGAATTGGAAATGCTGGCGATGCGCGAGCGGCTCGATCTGGCAGCGGCACGGCAAGAATTGGAAGTCCTGCAACGCGGACTGACCGCGGCTCGCTTTGGGATGCTTCCTGCAACCGTTGCGGCGATCAATACGGAGACCGAGCCTGACGGCGACCGGGTGACCGGTCCGATGTGGGATGTGGAAGTGCCGATTTTCGATTGGGGGCAGGCGAGACGCGGACGGCTGAAGGCGCAGCTGCGGCAGAGCCAGCATCGACTGGCCGCCCTTGAAGTGGCGGTCCGTTCAGAGGTCCGCATCGCATCTCACCGTCTTGCGGCACAGCGGCAGCTCGTGGAGCGCTACCAGGATCGACTGCTGCCCTTGCGTCGCCAAATCGTCGCTTCCTCCCAACGGCACTTCAACTATATGCTCATCGGAGCGTTCCAGCTCCTGCAGCTCAAACAGCAAGAGATCGCCGCGCAGCAGGCCTCCATTGAGGCGCTGCGGGATTATTGGATGGCGCGGGCCGAGTTGGAGCGAGCCGTCGGCGGCCGGTTGCCTGAGGGAGGTGGGTCATGAGCATAAAGCGACTCATTCTGTTTGGAGCGGTCGTTGTCGTCCTCAGTATGGCGACGGTGCTTGCTCAGCGGGTCGTCAGTGGGCAAACATCGTTGACCTCCGAGACGGTCAAGGACCTGCCCTACACCCCGGTCGTGACGCTCAACGGCTCTACACTGCCATGGAAGATGGTCGACGGGACAAAGGAGTTCCATCTGACGGTGGAAGAGATCACCTGGGAAATGGCGCCGGGGATGGTCGTTAAGGCGTGGGGTTACAACGGCCAAACACCAGGCCCGACGATTGAAGCCGTCGAGGGCGATCGCGTGCGAATTCTGGTAGAAAACAAGCTGCCCGAGCCGACGGCGGTCCACTGGCATGGAGTGATTTTACCGAGTGGAATGGATGGTGTTGCCGGACTCACCCAGTGGCCCATCCCGCCAGGGGACACCTTCAAGTACGAGTTCACGCTGAAGCAGCATGGCACGCAGATGTATCACTCGCACGGCGATGAGATGGTGCAGATCGGTCTGGGCGCGATGGGATTTTTTATCATCCACCCGAAGCGACCGACGCATAAGATCGATCGTGACTATGCGATCTTTCTCAACGAATGGTTCGTCCAGCCGGGCACGGCGAGGCCTGATCCCAATGTCATGACCGACTTCAATATCTTCACCTTCAACAGCCGGGCCTTTCCCGGTACAGCGCCGCTCTTGGCCAGACCCGGGGAGCGCGTCCGCGTCCGGCTGGGCCATGTCGGACAGGACTTTCATGCTATTCACATGCACGGGCACTCCTTCACGATCGTGGCGACCGACGGCGGCGATATTCCTGAGACCGCTCAGTGGATGGAAACCACCGTCGCCATCGGCCCGGGACAAACGCGGGACTACGAGTTCATCGCCATTCCCGGCGACTGGGCGCTACATTGTCATCTGCGGCATCATCCGATGAATGCGATGGGCCATGACATCCCGAATGTCCTCGGGGTCAATCAAGCTGGCGTGGAAGAGAAAATCCAAGCGCTCGTGCCCGGCTACATGGCGATGGGCGAGACCGGAATGCATGAGCACGCGGAGCATGCCAAGCACATGGCCGGCCCACCGAATACGCTGCCGATGATGGGCGGCCAGGGGCCGTTCGGACCGATCGGCATGGGCGGGATGTTTACGGTGCTCAAAGTCCACGAGAATGCGCCGCGGTTTGCGACTGCGGACGACTACACCAAACAGATCCAATTGCCGGATGATGGAGGCTGGTACGACAACCCACCGGGCACGGTGGCCGAGTCGATCAATCCCGACTTCGGCAAGCAGAAGATCGGCGCATACGTCTGTCCGATGCACCCCGAAGTCCGACAGTCAGAGCCCGGCTCCTGTCCGAAGTGCGGCATGACCCTCAAACCCCAGAAGGCAGAGCCAGCGGAAGAAGGAGATGGCAATCGCCAGTCTGAATCAAGAGAGCCAATGGGATCACAGGAGCATCATGAAGGAATGCATCATCACTAGGCCAGGATGGCCTCAATAGAGGAGGGAGTTCGAATGAAGCAGGTTGTAGGAGGAGTCGTTGGGATCGCGTTACTCGTGGGTGCAGCATCAGGATGGGCGGAGGAGGCACACGACCACGCCGCGCATGAGCACGCGCACGGCCAGGGCATGCAAGCGGTGACCATCAAGGGCGAGTTGGTGGATTCGCTCTGCTACGTGGCAATGAACGCCAAAGGGGCCGGACACAAGCAGTGCGCAATCGACTGCGCGAAGGCCGGCATTCCGATCAGCATCCTGGAAGATGGGACCGGCAAGCTCTACACCGTGCTGCCCAAAGAAGACAAGACCGGCTATCCGGCGGATGTGATCAACAAGATGGGAGAGCCCGTGACCCTGAAAGGTGATCTCTATGAGAACGGCGGCCAACGCTACGTGACCGTCGAGTCGGTGGAGTAACGACGATGTTATCCGGAGCGCAGCACCTACAGAATGTCCATCCGCTTGTGATCCACTTTCCGATCGCGTTTCTGTGCGGTGCTGCGCTTCTGTACGTGGCGGCGTGGCTGTTGAAGAGCGAACGCTTCGCGCACTCGGCCTTTGTGGTGCTGATCCTGGGTGCGCTGTCTCTGGTGGGAGCCGTAGCGACGGGTCTCTACGCGGAACAAGGCGTCATGCTGGCCCTCTCGGTCCGCGACGCGCTGCTGACGCCGCACAAGAGCTACATGCTGGCGACCACAGCGATCTGTACGGTTCTCACCATTTGGGCGATTTCGGCACGGCCGTTTCCCAAGAGGGGCCGACCGCTGTTTCTGCTCCTGGTGCTCGCGATGATCGGGGTGATGACGGTGGGAGCCGACTTCGGCGGGCGGATGGTCTATGACTACAACGCCGGCGGCACGGCGTGCCGGCAACCGATTCAGTTTACGAAATAAGGAGGAGGACTCAATGTACCTGACGTATCTTCGGCACTGGCCGACATTGTTGATGGTGGTGAGTGTGGTCCTGATGGTGACCGGGTGCGGAGACGGGCACTCGGGACACAGCCACTGAGTCGCTGGGAGCAGCAGGGTGGAAATGGACCCATTACTGTTCGGACTACAAGGGCTGCGGGAAGTCTTCAATGTGCACCCGGTATTCGTCCATTTCCCCATCGCCCTCTTTCCAAGCGCGTTGCTCCTGTATGGTCTCGGCATTGTGCTGGACTGGCGCGCGGCGTGTATCGCTGGGCGGGCGTGCCTGTATCTGGCGACCGCCGGGACTCTCATCGCAGTGGTGACGGGCTTGACCGCCCAAAGCATCCCGCATAACGAACGCATCCATCACCTGATGATGACGCACAGGACACTCGGCCTCACGATCGCTCCACTGGCGCTGCTGTTGACCGGCTGGAGCTTCCGGCACAAGGCCCAGCAGCCGACCTTCCGCTACGGCTTTTTGCTGACGCTCACCGTCGTCACCGGTTTGGTGACTCAAACCGCCGATCTCGGGGCCCGGATGGTTTTTGTTGAAGGCGCTGGTGTCAAGGCCGCTATCCCCGTGATCAACAAGAGCCATCAACATGACCACAGGGAAGCGGAGGCTGAGCCACAGCACCATCACGAAGAAGGGCATCAGCACAGCCACTAAGGCGTAAAAAGTGTCAGACACTTTTTTTGGCTTGACATACCCCTGGGGAGTATGGTATATACTCCCCAGGTGTATATCAGGATGGCCAGGTATCCTCGACATAACAGCGTCGTACCTCGGCTTCGGCGGATCGAAGGCCAAATTCGAGGGATCACGCGCATGGTGGAGGGCCGGCGCTACTGCATCGATATCGTGCAGCAGCTCACGGCGGCCCGCAAGGCCTTGGATCAAGTCTCACTGCAGATCATGAACAGCCACATCAATACGTGCGTGAGCGAGGCCATCCGTAAGCGCGAGGGAGCAGGGAAGATCAACGAGTTGATGCAGACGATTACGAGGTTCGTCAAATGACTCGACAAACTCTCGCGCTGGTGCTGACCACGGTGTTTCTGGCGGCTCCGTTGGCCTCGGCTGCGCAGCACCCATGTTGTTGCGAGCCAGCGTCACAATCTTCCGTCCCTTGCCATATGCCGTGTTCGATTCAGCCGGCTGTGCCAGTCGCAACCGAAATCACCCCGGCACCGATGTTGACCAGCTCACCCACGCCGTTGGTCGCGATGGTTGCAGTACGTTCTCCCGACCTTGCTCCCGTAAGGCTTCAACCCGCACGGTATGATCCACCTTCGCTTCACGCCCCGCCTTTGCGGCGGTATCTCCTGGCCTGTATTTTTCGCCTGTAATCCTCCCGAAGAGGTTGTGCTGCGCACGATTTCTTGAGAAGATGTGTCTAGGCGCTGGTTCACCACATGAATGGGGGACGTTTGAGAAGGAGGTTGCGGATGCGGGGAGTTCTTCTGTGGGTCCTAATGCTCGTCCTGCAGGCGGTGCGGTTGCCTGATGCTGCGGCGAATGACCAGCCGTCGAAGGAGCTTGGCCTGCAGGATATCATTGCTGAGGCGCTCCAGAGAAATCCTGGACTGAAGGCGGCGAAGGAAGAGTGGCACGCCGCGAAATTGCGCATCCCGCAGGCCTCAGCGCTCCCCGACCCAACCGTGGGCTACGCCATCATGGGACCAGACCTGGAAACCAGGGTCGGGCCCCAAATGAACGTCTATGAAGCGGAGCAGATGATTCCGTTTCCCGGCAAACTCTGGGAAAAGCATTGGATCGCCGGTGCGGAAGCCCGAGCCTCACAAGCCAAGTTGCGGATGACGGAGCGCGACGTGATCCTCAAGGTTTCCGACGTGTACTACGACCTCTACGCCGTCGATGCTGTGACTGGTGCGGTCGAAGAAATCGACGAGGCGTTGAAGAAATTCGAGGGGATCGCGCAGGCGCGCTACGCGGCTCAAGGCGGATCGCAGCGTGATGTGGCCAAGGCGCAGACGGAAGTCTCCGATGTGCTTCAGCGGTTGTTAATGCTGCGTCAGCAACGCCAGACCGTTGCGGCGCTGCTCAACGCGCTGCTCGACCGCGATCCTCATACGCCGGTAGGACACGCTGAGAAACCCGAGCTGCCGACGCTGTCTTCAACACTTGAGGAGCTCTTGGCCATGGCGCAGAAATCCCGCCCTGAATTAGGAGAGGCGTCGGCAATGGTCAAGCGGGAGAAGCATGCGAATATGTTGGCGAAGTTGGAGTATGTGCCGGATCTGACCGTGGGATTCCAATACACCACAATTGGCGCCGGCATGACGACCGAGCCCAATGACGGACGCGATGCCTGGATGGTGCCGCTGAAGATCAACGTGCCGCTGTGGCAAAACCGCCTGATTCCCAGTGTGCTCGAAGCCAAGCGCAACCTCAGGGCCAGCCAGGCCAGACTCGCACAGGCCGAGAACCTCACCGAGTACGACGTCAAGGATGCCTACTACCGCTTCACGGCGGCCAAGCAAGTGGTGGAAGTCTATCAAAACGCCCTGATCCCAGAAGCGCAGGTCGCCTTCCAATCTGATCAAGCCGGATATGAGGCCGGCCGTGTCGATGTGCTGAATCTTATTGACAGCGAACGTGTCTATCTCAACGCCCAAGTCGCGTACTACCAAGCGCTGGCCGAGGCGATGAAAAGTTTCGCAGCCCTCGAGCGGGCCATTGGAACGGATCTGACATCTCAAGGAGGACGACCATGACGCCCAGTCGAAAACAAGTGCTCATCATCGGCCTTGCCGCCGCGCTGCTCATCGGGGTCGGTGCCGTAGTCGCCAGGAGCGGCAGGCGCCATGGCGCGCATCAGGCTGTGGTCTACTACTGCCCCATGCATCCGACGTACACCTCGAACCGTCCAGGGAGCTGCCCGATCTGCAATATGACGCTGGTGAAAAGAGAAGCTCAGGGTTCGGGGTTGGGGGCGCAGGGCCAACCGAGCCTGCCCAGAGCCCAGAGCCCAGAGCCCAGAGCTGCCAAAGACATTTGCTACATGCACAACTGCCCCATGATGAAGCCGGGCCAACAATGCCCGATGCTCGTCGTGGCCAAGGCGGGCGAGAAAGTCGTCTGCCCCATCTGTGGAACCCATGTGGCCGAGGCAGCGACCGGTCCGTCCGTCACACCGGCCATGGGGGAGAAGAAAACTCTTTACTGGACTGATCCGATGCTGCCAGGCTACAAATCGGACAAGCCCGGCAAATCGCCCATGGGGATGGATTTGATTCCAGTCTACGAGGAAAACGGCGCTCCGGGTGCTGCGACCGCCGCGGCTCCTGAGGGTTATGCGCCGATCCTGGTCGCGCCGCAGAAACGGCAGTTCATCGGTGTGACCACAGCACCCGTACAGCGGCGGACGATCAACAAAATCATCCGAACCGTGGGCCAGATCGCCAACGACCCGGAACTCTACCAAGCGCAGCAGGAATACCTTCAGGCGCTGAAAGCCTTGGGACAAGCCAAGACCGGCACCATGCCAGAGGTGACTGAGCGAGCGCAGCGGCTCGTCGACTCCAGCCGCCTGCGGCTGCGTCGATTGGGTCTGAGCCATGAGCTGATCGATGAGATGGCGAGCTGGACCGGGCCTGACCAGCGTCTGCTCCTGGCCGATCCCAGCGGGCAGGTATGGCTCTACGCCCCCATCTATGAGTTCGAGTTGCCATTCGTCCAGATCGGACAAACCATTGTCGCCGAATCAGCGTCGGTGCCAGGCAAGACCTGGGAGGGGATCATCCGTTCCATCGACCCGGTGTTGGATCCGGCCTCACGCTCAGCCAGGGTCCGCGCGATCCTCACCGACTCTGAAGGTGCGCTCAAGCCAGAGATGTTCGTAAACGCCTCAATTCAGATCGCTGCAGGCGAGGTGCTTGCGATTCCCGAAGAGGCGGTGTTTGATACGGGAACGAAGCGGGTCGTCTTCGTCGACAAAGGCGAGGGGCTCTTTGAGCCGCGTGATGTGACGGTCGGAATCAAGGCAGAGGGTTCCTACGAGATTAAGAGTGGTGTCGCCGAAGGGGAACTCGTGGTCACCAGCGGCAATTTCCTGATCGACTCGGAGAGCCGCCTCAAAGCCGCCTTGGAAGGGATGAGCGGAAGTGGAGGGCACCAACATGGCCAGTGAAACCGAAGCCGGCCAGTCTCCATCCCTGCGCCAGGGGGGATTCATCGAGAAAATCATCGAATTCTCGGCACACAATAAATTCCTCGTCCTGATCTTCGTAGCCTTCGCCCTGGTTGCCTCGATCTGGGCGATGCGCAACATTCCCCTTGATGCCATTCCAGATCTCTCCGACACGCAGGTCATCATCTACTCCCGGTGGGATCGCAGCCCGGACATCATCGAAGACCAGGTGACCTATCCCATCGTCACCGCGATGCTGGGGGCTCCACGGGTCAAGGCGATCCGCGGGTTCTCCGACTTTGGCTTCTCCTACGTCTATGTGATCTTCAAGGACGGCACCGACATCTACTGGGCGCGCAGCCGCACTCTGGAATATCTCAGCAAGATCATCCCGAGGCTTCCCGAAGGTGTCAAAACGGAGATGGGACCGGACGCGACAGGGGTTGGCTGGGTGTTCCAGTACGCCCTCGTCGATGAGTCCGGCCAGCATAACCTGCAAGAACTTCGGAGCTTCCAAGATTGGTATCTGCGGTACTACCTCCAGAGCGTTCCGGGTGTCGCGGAAGTCGCCTCAATCGGCGGATTCGTCAAACAGTATCAAGTCACGATCGATCCCAACCGGTTACTCGCCTACAACATCCCGCTGACAAAGGTGGTCGACGCGATCCGAATGGGAAACCAGGAGGTCGGCGGCCGACTCTTGGAGTTCTCCGGGGCGGAATACATGGTTCGAGGCCGCGGGTATCTGAAGTCCGTCGAGGACATTGAGAAAATCGTCGTCGGGACGGATCAAAAGGGCACCCCGATCCTTGTGAAACATATCGGGACCGTGGTGCTGGGTCCTGAGATCAGGCGCGGCTTGGCGGACTTCGACGGCCGTGGCGACGTCGTAGGTGGCACCGTCATCATGCGCTTCGGCGAAAACGCCCTCAATGTCATCAACCGAGTCAAAGCCAAGCTGAACGAGATCGAGCCCTCGCTGCCGGCCGGGGTTAAGGTCGAGGTGACGTATGATCGTTCCGAGCTGATCCTGCATTCCATCAAGAATCTGAAGGAAAAGCTTGTGGAAGAGATGATCATCGTCAGCATCGTCATCCTCATCTTCCTCTGGCATTTTCCTTCTGCGGTCATTCCGATTGTGACGATCCCGGTCTCCGTCATTCTCTCTTTCATCCCCCTCTTCGGGATGGGGCTGACCTCCAACATCATGTCCTTATCGGGGATTGCCATCTCCATCGGCGTACTCGTCGATGGGGCGATCGTCGAGGTGGAGAACGCCTATAAACGTTTGGAGCAGTGGATTGAAGGCGGCCGCAAGGGCGACTATCATGCCATCCGGCTTAAGGCGCTCAAGGAAGTGGGCCCCTCGGTCTTCTTTTCGCTGCTCGTGATCGCCGTCGCGTTCATGCCGATCTTCACGCTGGTCGATCAAGAGGGGCGTCTGTTCAAGCCGCTCGCTTGGGCAAAAAACCTGGCGATGGCGATCGCGGCGATTCTGGCCGTGACGCTTGATCCCGCCATGCGGATGCTGTTCACCCGCATGGAGCCGATCACGCTGAAAACCCGCTGGATCCCGCAGCGCATCCGGGGGATGGCGTCTAAAATCGCCACGACGATTGCCGTCGGCACCTACTATCCAGAGGAAAAGCATCCAGTCAGTAAAGTGCTCTTCCGCATCTATGAGCCGGCCTGCCGGTTCGTCCTCAAGCACCGCAAGGCGACTATCTTGACGGCCCTCGGGTTGGTTCTGACCACGATTCCTATCTACTTGCGGCTGGGTTCAGAGTTCATGCCGCCGCTTCGGGAAGGCAGCCTCCTGTACATGCCCACCACCCTCCCGGGGATTTCGGTCACTGAAGCCCAAGCGCTTCTGGAAAAGCAGGACCAGGTGCTCAAGACTTTTCCTGAAGTCGAGCGGGTGTTCGGTAAATCGGGCCGTATGGAGAGTTCGACCGATCCCGCACCCTTCTCGATGATGGAGACGGTCGTCCTGCTGAAACCGGAGCGGGAATGGCGCAAGGTTACGCGGTGGTACTCGTGGCTGCCGGACTGGATGGAGGCACCCTTTCGGCCGTTTTGGCCCTGCCATATCTCGTATGAACAGCTCATCGATGAGATGGACCGTTCACTCAAGATCGTCGGCGTCACGAACGCCTGGACGATGCCGATCAAGAATCGTATTGACATGCTCACGACCGGAGTGCGCACGCCGATCGGCATCAAGATTTTCGGCGCGGATCTGAAGAAGATCGAGGAGCTTGGCACGCACTTGGAGATGGTCCTCAAGGACGTGCCCGGCACGCGCAGCATCTACGCCGAACGTGTGGCGGGCGGCTACTTCGTGGATGTTGATCTCAAGCGCGACGAGCTGGCCCGGTATGGCCTCTCCGTCGGTGAGGTCCAGATGGTCATCATGTCCGCGATTGGCGGGGAGAACATCACGACGACCATTGAGGGTCGCGAGCGGTATCCGGTCAATGTCCGCTACTCCCGGGAGTTTCGGGATGACATCGAGAAATTGAAGCGCGTCCTCGTACCCACCCCGGCGGGTCAGCACATCCCCTTGGTGCAGTTGGCCGATATCCGGCCGGTCTCCGGCCCCGCCATGATTCGAAATGAAAATGGATTGTTGGCGGGGTACGTCTACGTCGACATGGCCGGACGAGACATCGGCAGCTATGTGACCGAGGCGAAGAAGATCGTGGCGAAGGAGCTCGCGCTTCCCGCTGGCTACGCTCTGACGTGGAGCGGCCAGTACGAGAATATGATCCGGGTCAAAGAGCGGATGAAGGTCGTGCTGCCGCTGACCATCTTCATCATCTGTCTGCTGCTCTACATGAACACGAAGTCCATGGTGAAGACGGCGATCGTCATGCTGGCGGTGCCGTTTTCCCTGATCGGCGCGGTGTGGCTGCTCTGGTTTCTCGGCTACAACATCTCCATCGCGGTCTGGGTGGGTATGATTGCGTTGATGGGGCTGGATGCGGAAACCGGCGTGTTCATGCTGCTGTTTTTGGACCTGTCGTATCATGAGGCGATTCAGAAGGGAAAGATGCGCAACGAGCACGATCTGGAAGAAGCGATCATCCATGGCGCGGTGAAACGGGTCCGGCCGAAAATGATGACCGTGATGGCGGCCTTCATGGGGTTGCTGCCCATCATGTGGTCGATCGGAAGCGGAGCGGACATGATGAAGCGCGTCGCAGCACCCATGGTTGGCGGCCTCTTCACGTCATTCATCATGGAGCTGTTGGTCTACCCGTCCGTCTACGCGATTTGGAAATGGAAGTTTGAGATGAAAGAGGGCAAGGCTGACTGGGTGGCTCGGCAGGCGGCGGTGTCATAACATGAGAGGAGCACATGAGACTACTAACTAGACTCGTGCTGTCTATTGGAGTGTCTGGATTACTCATGGCCTTCGCAAGCGCAGAAGGTGTGCCGACCACGGCGATCCCGTCAGGTCGAGTGGAAGACCGCAGTCGTGTCTGCATGATTGATGATAACCTTCAGAGTCAACCAGGCTTGGAATACATGTACCAAGGCAAAACCTACTACCTCTGTTGCGCCGGCTGTCTGAAGCGATTCGGCAGCGACCCGGAGCGGTTTAGCCATGCCACAGACCCGGTCAGTGGCCAGCCAGTCGACAAGGCGCAAGCGCTGATCTATGGCTACGAGGGGCAGGCTTACTTTTTCGCCAATGAAGCGCATCTCGGGGCATTTGCTAAGGAGCCCGCGCAGTTTCTGCGGCAGACACAGCCGTCATCCGGTGATGAGGCGCCTCTTGAGCATCAGCATTGAGCGAAGGAGCGGGGGTGTCACAATGGCGACGATACCGGAGTTGAATAGCGAAGATCTCTGGCGGCGTGTCGGACTCGATGAGCTGCGGCAAGCCCTAGTGCGAGTTCAGGGCCTTGCCGCAGCATTTGAGAACGCCTTGCAGACATTACCTCCGTGTACTGCGTGCGCTCGGGTTGCGCTCTTGGAGCGCATTGACGCGGCAGGACGGGATTTGAGTGGTGAGGTCACAGGCCTGTCAGTGCTGGCGAGCACCTTGAAACAGGCGGTGGCGGCCGCGGAGCAAACCCAGACTGAATTGGCGGCCAATGCCCTGGCGCCATGTCGCTGTTCATCGGGAGAGTGCACCTGTCACGATTAGGCGGTGACATTGCAGGACGGTAAACATCGAGGGAGTTCAACCGCAAGGAGGAATATGCGATGTGGCAGATGCTGCTGATGCTCGTCGTGATCGGTGTTGCAATTTGGTTCATGCGGCGGGGTGGCTGTTGCGGCATGGGGAAAGGTGACGACAAGGACGCGCCGAAGGATCAAAGCCGGAGCTGCCACTAGCACGGAGGGAATCGATGGATACGCGAGAGGGGCATACAGGGATAGACGTGGAACAAGCCAATCTTGAGCTGCGCTTGGCTGAGCAGTCGTTCTTTCGCGGAGTCGTGGCGGGCGTGCGAGGGCGGTACCGCCGGTTGTTGATGTGGACGCTGGTGGCGGCTACCGGGGTCATGCTGGTGTGGACGTTTCTCGCTTGCCCTGCGCTCCACCACCGGATCGGGTGGTGTCCGATGGGGCACATTGCGCAGCAACCAACACGCTGAGGGGAGGCAGATTAGAATGGCGCAATCTCGGAAAGACGCAAGGTTCGCGACTCAGCAGGTAGGGACAAATCAAGACCTGCAACAACTGGTCGCGAAGAAGGCGTATGAGCTGTACGAGCAGAGCGGCCGCGTGGAAGGTCGGGATTTGGAGCACTGGCTGGAAGCTGAGCGGTTGGTGAGAGCTCAATCTGGCGTGCGGAACTGAATCAATCTGCGTTGAGGGGGACGATGGGTCAGCGTGTACGTGTATTCCTGACGGTGATCATGGGGCTCCTCGCGTTCACCCTCCAAGGCTGTGCGACCAGCGGACTGCCGCTCTCGTGGTATGAGAAGACGGCCGCGCACTCCCTGAATCCAAAGACCCATCAGCGGTTGGCGTCCGCCTATCACAAAGAAGCGGCGACGCTTCGCAAACGGGCGGCCTACCACACGGCGATGGCGGAGAAGGTCCGCGCCAACCCGTCGTGGAGCGGGCCGCGGGAGCGGGACGAGTGGCTAGCGCACTGCGAGTATTTGAGCAAGAAGTACCTCGAGGCGGCCGAGGCTGCTGAGGCGCTGGCCGAAGAGCACGAAGGACACGCGGAAGGATTGGAAGGGCTCCAGGAGTTGCTGAAGGGTTGGTGATAGGGTGTGATGCGAAGCGAGAGGCAATCCCCAAAACACGCCGTGCGCCGGTTACTCAGATGGCTGGTTGTGGCCACCATGTTGTATGGCTCAATATTGGGGCGTGCGCTTGCTGATCAGGAGGTTCCGGTTGGGGTGGCGAAGGTGCCTGATGCACCGATCGACGTGCTCGATACCACAGGGCAGCTCCTGGAGTATCAAGCGGTCCCTTCGCGGGTCGGTGTCTCGCGGCACACGCAGACGAAGTCGGTGAACATCGAGAGTGCGCAGTTCACCCACTGGGAGGGTCGGCTTCAGTATCGCAACCGCAGTAAACGGAGCGTCAGTGCCGTCCGGTTTCAGTGGAAGTTGCTCGACGCGTTCGATCAGCCCCAGTGGGTTGTCGAGGTGACGGACAGCGAAGAGCTTGCCCCCGGGGAAACACATGATCGCCGGTGGGAACAGCAAATATCCAAGGCTGATGAGGTGGTGAAAGCCCTCCTGATGGTGAAAATGGTGCGCTTCCAAGATGGGACCATCTGGCTTCCGGCGATGCAGGAGATTCAGACCCCTGAAGCTGATGCCGCGCTTCGGACGGAGCGAAAGCGACTACAGCGTTTGTACGACGATCAGGGGCTCGAGGCGCTCCTTAAAGCCCTGCGTGAGTGAAGGAGGTCCCAATGCGTGATCCCGTATGTGGGATGGAGGTGGTGGTCGAACAGGGCGAGCAAGCGCAGTTCTCTGAGGACCACGCCGGCACACGGTATGTCTTCTGTGCTGAGGCCTGCCGACGTGTCTTCCTCATGAAGCCGGAGCGCTTTCTCGCTCAGCAGCCGCAAGCGCCCACAGGACATTGTGAGCTGTGCCGCAAGACGATTCACGTGGGTGAAACGGTTTCCCCGCTCACAATTCGGGGATCAACGTACCAGTTCTGCTGTCCGACCTGTGCCTCAGTGTTTCTGAGTCAATCTGGCGAACGCCCCGTACCATCTCTTGTTCAAAGTGCCCAGCAGCCGGACAACCTCATCGAACGCCTGACTCACTGCGGACTGCTGCCATGGTTGGAACAGGCGGTTCGGCAGCATGCATCCGACCTCTTCCTGGCTGTCGCCGATCGGCCCACGCTCAAGGTGTATGGCTCATTTAAGCCGCTCAATGAACCTCCGCTGACCACAGACCGTATGTCCCAAATCATCGAGGCGTTGTTGCCGGAGGCTAAGCGAGCGCAATTCCTCGAAGGCCGTGAGGTGGATGTGGGGATCGGGATCGAGGGCCTCTCACGCTTCCGGGTAAACGTTTTCCGGGAACAAGACGGGCAGGCCATCGCGTTTCGTCCCCTGCCCCATCGGATTCCAACCTTGGCGGAGTTGGGACTGCCGCCAATCTTCGAGAGTCTCAGCCGCTGCTCGCGGGGCCTCATCCTGGTAACCGGTCCTGCGGGAAGCGGCAAGTCCACGACGCTGGCGGCTCTCATTGATGCCATCAACCAGCAGGATGAGCGGCACATCATTACGATTGAGGATCCTATTGAGTATGTGTTTCCCAACAAGCGCTCCTTGATTCACCAGCGGGAGTTGGACGCGCATACCAGGTCCTTCGCCGATGGGTTGCGCAGCGCCCTGCGCGAACACCCGGACATCATCATGGTCGGGGAGCTGCGGGACCGGGAGAGTATCGCGCTGGCCGTCCGGGCGGCGGAGACCGGCCACCTGGTGCTGGGCACGCTCCACAGTGGGACGACGATTCAGGCAGTCACGCGGATCCTGGACGTGTTCGAGGCCGAGCTCCAGGGACAAATCCGCATTCAACTGACGCAGTCGCTGCAGGCCATTGTGGCGCAACGCCTCCTGAAACGACGGGATGGCTCCGGGATGGTCGCGGCGACCGAGGTGCTCCTGGCCACCTTGGCGGTGCGCAACGTCATCCGCCGCAACGCGCTGCATGAGCTGCGCGGCTACATCGAGCTCGGAGTCCATGAAGGGATGCACGCGCTGGAAAGCAGCATCAAGTCGCTGGTCACGCAGGGGATCGTCGGAGAGGAGGCGTTGCGCGAGGCGGCTTCAACCTTGGTGGGACCGATCGAATCGGATGAGGAACCGCGGAAGCGACCAACACTGAGCCGCTGGCTGGGCGTCAAGTAGAAGGCCGAGCGCCCGCCGCGCTCGGTATTCCAGAGCGCCGACCATCAGGGTCGGCGCGGAGTGCCGGAGCCGGAAGGGCTCCGGCCGCGGCTGCCCTGATGGCAGCCGCTTCAGAGGGGAGGTTGAGATGGCGAAGCGAAAGGACCAGGCCACACAACAGCAGGAATATGTCAAATGCAGCAGCTGCGAGAGGAGCATCCTGAAGACCGCCGCAGTCACAATCAACGGCAAGATCTATTGCTGCCCGGACTGTGCGCAGGGCAAGACGTGCGACTGCCAGTAAAAGCAGTTGAGAGCGTACCGCATCTCGAGGGAAAGCAGCGATGATCGGCACGGTTACCATCAACCCATCCATCGATCAGCACATTCTCATCGACAGGCTGACGAAGGATGACGCCATCCGGGCGCGCGAGATTCGCCGAGACCCAGGCGGGAAGGGGATCAACGTCTCGCGGGTTGTGAAAGAGCTTGGTGGCGAGACGGTGGCCTTCGGGGTGTCCGGCGGCTGCGCCGGGTACATGCTGAAGAACCTCATGGCCGAGCATAGCATTCCATGTGAGGCCATCGAGGTCCCGGAGGAGACCCGCATCAACGTGATCCTCACCGACCGGTCCGACTGGACGCAAACCCGCATCAGCGCGCCAGGTCCTCGGATCACGCTGGCAGAGCTTGAGCAGTTCACCGCCAAGATCGTGAGCTGTGAACCATTTCCGGCGTGGTGGGTCCTCGGCGGCAGCCTGCCGCCGGGCGTTCCGGACGACTTCTATGCCAGAGTGATCAGCAGCCTCCAGCAGCGCGGCGCGAAATGTCTGCTGGATGCCGATGACGAAGCCCTGAAACTCGGCTTGCAAGCCAACCCATACCTGATCAAACCAAACGAACATGAGTTTGCCCGTCTGATCGGCCGTCCGCTGCCCACGGAACAGTCCTTGATCGACGCCGCTCAAGAAGTCATCGCCGGCGGGGTTCAGGTCGTGGCCATCACGTTAGGGCGCAAGGGTGCGTTGATCGTCAGCCAAGGAAAGGCTCTTCACGTCGCGAGCCCTGATGTGGAAGTCCGCAGCAAGGTCGGGGCTGGCGACTCCTTCCTCGCGGGCGTTGTGCTCGCGCTCTCGCACGGGCAATCACTGGAATCGGCCGTGAGGCTGGGCACCGCCGCCGGCACAGCCGCGGTCATGCACGAGGGCACCCAGCTTTGCCGCAGAGAAGATGTGGAGCGACTGGTGGATCAGATCACGATCACGCCGCTGAAAACTGCCGCATCGTCCCAGGTGCTAGCAGAGACGACGAGCGTGCGAGATGTCGTCTGCGGCATGGACGTGGACCCCGCGCTCTCTGGTTTTTCAGCGACCGATCGAGGGACGGTCTATCAGTTCTGTTCCCTCAAGTGCCAGCAACAATTTGAGGCAGCTCCCCAACGATTCGTCAGGAACGTTACGGCATGAGCATCGCCTACTTCTCCATGGAGATCTGCTTGGAACACGGGATTCCCACGTATAGCGGTGGGTTGGGCGTGCTGGCGGGCGATACGATTCGCTCGGCGGCTGATCTTCAGATTCCCCTGGTCGCGGTCACGTTGCTCTATCGGAAAGGATATTTCTACCAGCGGCTGGATGCCACTGGCTGGCAGCGAGAAGAGCCGGTGGCGTGGGCGATCGAGGACTACCTGACCGAACGGTCCCAGCGCGTCACAGTCATGATTGAGGGACGCGCCGTCCACATCCGTGCCTGGCAGTACGACGTCAAGGGTGCCGAGGGATTTACCGTGCCGGTCTTTCTTCTCGACACTGACCTGCCGGAGAATGCCGAGGGTGATCGGACGCTGACCCACTACCTCTACGGCGGGGACCAGCACTATCGGCTCTGCCAGGAAACTGTCCTCGGGATCGGCGGGGTGCGGATGCTCCGGGCGTTGGGCCATGACCAGATCACGCGGTTCCACATGAACGAAGGGCATGCAAGTTTGTTGACCTTGGAATTGCTCGATGAGGCGGCCACGCAGGCAGGACGAACAGCCATCACGCATGACGATGTCGACGTCGTCCGCAAGCAATGCGTATTCACGACCCACACCCCGGTGCCGGCCGGGCATGACAAGTTTCCGATGGACCTCGTCATCCAGGTGCTGGGGCGCCGCGACGTGTATGACATGCACGAGGTGTTCTGCTGCGAAGGGCTGCTGAATATGACCTATCTGGCACTGAACCTGAGCCACTACGTCAACGGGGTCGCCAAGCGCCATGGAGAAGTCTCCCAGCTCATGTTCGCCCGCTACAAGATCGATGCGATCACCAATGGCGTCCACGCCGCGACATGGACCTCACCACCCTTTCAGCAGTTATTCGATCGCTACATCTCCGGCTGGCGAGGGGACAACTTCAGCCTTCGCTATGCCCTGAACATCTCAAGACAAGAGTTGTGGGCGACCCATCTGCAGGCCAAGAAGCGGCTCCTCGAGTACGTAAACGACCAGACGAATCTGGGGATGGACATCGATCATTTCACGCTTGGGTTTGCGCGGCGGGCGGCGACGTACAAGCGAACCGACTTGCTATTCCACGATCTGGAGCGGCTCAAGCGCATCGTGGCGAAAACCGGCCCGATCCAAGTGATCTATGCGGGCAAGGCGCATCCACAGGATCAGGAAGGGAAAGCGCTCATTCAGCGCATCATCAAGGCCAAGGAGGCGCTGCAACCCTACCTCAAAGTGGCTTACCTGGAGAACTACGACATGGAGCTGGGCCAGTTCATAACGGCGGGGGTGGACGTGTGGTTGAACACCCCTCAGCCACCGCTCGAGGCCTCGGGGACCAGCGGCATGAAGGCCGCGCTCAACGGGGTGCCGAGTCTGAGCATTCTCGATGGCTGGTGGCTCGAGGGTCACATTGAAGGGATCACAGGCTGGGCGATTGGCCAGGATGGCGGTAACGAGGGAACGCCACGAGACGCTGCGCAGGACGCCGCTTTTCTGTACGACGCGCTGGAACAGACCGTGGCGCCCTTGTTCTATCGCAACCGAGACCGGTTCATCGATGTGATGCGCCATGCGATCGCCATCAATGGCGCATTCTTCAATACGCAGCGGATGCTCCAGCAGTATGTGATGAACGCGTACACTCGCTAAGATGACCGTTCCCCCGCTTGCCATTCGAGATCCCATCTGCGGGATGACCGGCACGATTGAGCGTCATGGCCGATGGTTTTGCAGCGAGCGTTGCGCCGCCGAATTTGAGCGACGGCAGCGACGGCAACAGATGCCGGCTGCCGCTCAGCCAGCCGCCCACGCCGTCTACACGTGTCCGATGCATCCTGAGATTCGTCAGCCCGGACCCGGCGCATGTCCGATCTGTGGGATGGCGCTGGAGCCGCTCGAGCCAATCGCCGAGGAGCCGACACACCCTGAGCTGCGTGACATGACTCGCCGATTTCGGCTGAGCCTCGTCCTCGCCATTCCAGTCTTGGCGCTGGCCATGTCGGAGATGATCCCCGGCAATCCGCTGGGACACGTGATCTCCGTCCGCCTCAGCCTGTGGCTGCAACTCTTACTCAGCACGCCGGTGGTGCTGTGGGGCGGTGGGCCGTTCTTTCAACGAGGCTGGCAGTCCATCGTCCGACGACGCCTGAATATGTTCGCGCTGATTGCGATTGGCACGGGCACCGCCTACGGCTATAGCGTGTTGGCCGTTTTCGCGCCGGGCCTGTTTCCAGCCTCCGTGGTCGGACCGCACGGGACCGTGCCGGTCTACTTCGAGGCAGCCGCCGTCATCACCACGCTCGTACTCTTAGGGCAGGTGTTGGAGCTTCGAGCCAGGAGCCGCACCAGCGAGGCCATCAAGGTCTTGCTGAATCTTGCGCCGAAGACCGCTCGACGCCTAGAGACTGACGGGCGTGAAGTGGATGTGCCACTAACGCAGGTTCAGGTTGGAGATCGGCTCCGCGTGCGGCCCGGTGAGCACGTTCCCGCTGATGGGATGGTCATCGAAGGCACAAGCTCCGTCGATGAGTCGATGATCACCGGTGAACCTATGCCCGTCGAGAAACGTCTTGGTGGCTGGCTGACCGGAGGAACCGTCAACGGCACCGGCGGCGTTGTGATGGAAGCCAAACGGGTGGGCCAGGCAACCTTGTTGGGGCAAATCGTGCGACTCGTCAGCGAAGCCCAGCGCAGCCGAGCGCCCATCCAGCGGATTGCTGATGTGGTTTCGGCCTGGTTCGTCCCCGCCGTGGTCGTCATCGCCCTCAGCACCTTTCTCGTCTGGAATCTGGTGGGACCGCAGCCGCGGCTCGCCCATGCGTTGATCAGCGCCATCGCGGTGCTGATCATTGCCTGTCCTTGCGCGTTGGGGCTGGCCACGCCGATGTCCATCATGGTGGGGGTGGGTCGCGGTGCGCAGGTAGGAGTCCTGATCAAGAACGCGGAGGCCGTGGAAGTCATGGGACGTGTGGATACGGTGATCGTCGATAAGACCGGCACGCTCACCGAGGGCAAACCGCGAGTGCTCACTGTGGTGCCGGCACCCGGCTGGAGCGAATCAGACCTCCTCCGAGCGGCGGCCGGCCTTGAGCGTGGCAGTGAGCATCCGCTGGCCGCGGCGATTGTGGAGGGTGCTAAGGCCCGGGAGTTGACGTTGGCGCAGCCTCAAGCGTTTCAATCGCTCACAGGCAAAGGGGTGAGCGGAACCATCGACGGACGTGCCATTGTTGTCGGCGGCCAGAAACTCATGGAGGACCGTGGAATCGCCGTCGAGGCGCTCGCGGATCGTGCCGAGGCCGTGCGCAACGAGGGACATACGGTGGTCTTCGTGGCCGTGGATCGGAAACTGGCGGGTTTTTTGGGGATCGGCGATCGGATCAAATCCTCAACCCCTGAAGCTTTGGAGATTCTCCGCCGAGCCGGCGTGCAGGTGGTGATGGTGACCGGAGACGGTCGCACCACGGCGGAGGCGGTTGCTCGGCAACTGGGCCTGAAGCACGTGCACGCGGACATGCTCCCGGAGCAGAAAGGCGCGTTGATCAAGCGACTGCAAGCCGAGGGCCGCATCGTCGCCATGGCCGGCGATGGGGTCAACGACGCGCCGGCCCTCGCGCAGGCGAACGTCGGTATCGCCATGGGCACAGGCACCGATGTCGCGATGGAAAGCGCGGACATCACGCTGGTGAAGGGCGATCTGCGTGGCCTTGCCAGAGCGAGACGCTTGAGTCGGGCGACCATGCGCAACATCCGGCAGAATTTATTCTTCGCCTTCATCTATAACGCCCTGGGTGTGCCGGTGGCCGCTGGGGCGCTCTATCCATTCTGCGGTGTGCTCCTGAGCCCCATGCTGGCGGGTGCAGCCATGACGTTCAGCTCCGTGTCCGTGATCAGCAACGCCCTGCGCTTACGCAACATCAAGCTCTGAGGGGGGTCTCGTATGAACCGGGAACCTGAAAGTTCACAGGGCGCTGGACGCAGTGAGCTGCTCAAGCAGGCGCTATTCATCCAATGGTTCTTGGTGGGCTACAACGTCTTGGAGGGGCTCATCGCCATCACGGCGGGCATCGCCGCTGGGAGCATTGCGCTCGTCGGATTTGGGATCGATAGTGTCATTGAAGTCTTGGCAGCTGGCATGCTGGTGTGGCGCCTGTCTCATCGGGGTTCCCCGGATGAGGAAACGGCCAAGGAAAAGCAAGCGCTGAGAATCGTCGGGGTGACGTTCTTCCTGCTTGCGGCCTATGTCCTGTATCAGGCTGGAAGCACACTCGCACAACACCAGCCGCCTGAGGTCAGCCTCGTTGGGATCATCCTCTCGTGTCTGTCGTTGGTCATGATGCCGCTCGCCGCGGCGCGCCAGCGAGTGCTCGCCAAGCGACTTGGCAGTCGGGCATTAGCGGCTGATGCCATCGAGACCTTGATCTGCACCTATCTGTCGTTCACGCTGCTCTTGGGATTGAGCCTGAACGCCTTCTGGGGGTGGTGGTGGGCCGATCCGGCGGCCGCCCTAGCCATGGTGCCGCTGATGGTGAAAGAGGGGTGGGAGGCGACCTGTGAAAGTGGATGAACATCGGTCGGCGCACCGTCGTGTGGTTGAGCATTGTGGCATTGCCTCTGGTCGCAGGAGTGGGCATACTATTACACCTATGGAAGTAAGGAGCAGACAGCGGAGGTAACGATGGCGCTTCGACCCTCGACACGCATCTACACCACGCATAACGCAGCCATCGATGCGCAAATCGCCAGTCTCGTCAAGCAAGTGCCAGACGAGTTAGATCGGCGCCTGTTGACGGAGCTGATGGTGTCGGTGTACCGTCTTGGGGCGGATCGCGCCTCGACAGGCGATTTGAAAATCATCAACGCGGCGCTCAAGGAGCTGCGGTACGCCTTCAAGATCTTTCAGCCGTATCGGCATCTGCGGAAAGTCGCCCTCTTCGGCTCCGCCAGGGTTGGCCGCCAGCATCCGGCCTACGGCATGGCGAAAGAGTTCGGGCGGCTGATGGTCAAGGCCGGCTGGATGGTGATTACCGGAGCCGCCAGCGGCATCATGAAGGCCGGCCATGAGGGCGCGGGCCGCTCCGCGAGTTTCGGCTTGAACATCCGCCTGCCGTTTGAGCAGGAGGCCAACCCGGTCATCGCCACAGACTCGAAGCTGATTAACTGCAAGTACTTTTTCACGCGAAAGCTGCTGTTCATCAAGGAATCCCATGCCACGGCCTTGTTTCCCGGCGGCTTCGGAACGCTCGACGAAGGATTCGAATCCCTCACCCTGGTGCAGACAGGAAAATCTGATCCGCGCCCGATCGTGTTTGTCGACCCGCCGAAGAAGACGTTTTGGAAACCGCTGCTGAAATTTTTTGATCGGCAGCTCATCCATGAAAAGATGATTTCAGAGAGCGATCGCGCGATCTACGAAATGGCGTCTTCGCCGGAGGAGGCGGCCCGAAAAATTCTGCGCTTTTACAGCATCTATCACTCGATGCGGTATGTGGGGGACAAATTGGTGTTGCGCTTGCAGCATCCGCTGCCAACCCAAGCCCCCGCTCAACTGACCCGTGAATTTGGCGATCTGCTCGCCTCCGGCGCCATCGTGCAGGGGTCGGTCCTTCCCGGAGAAGCCGATGAACCGGAGCTCGCGCTGCTGCCGCGCCTGGTGTTCAATTTCAACCGCCAGCAATTCGGCCGCCTCATGCAATTGATTTACCGCATCAACGAGTTTGCTACCAAGACGTAGAAGTCGTAGACTAGCAAGGTCATGCTCCACAGCGAATTCGCCCACCTGCATCTCCACACGAACTACTCCCTCCTGGATGGCGCGTGCCGGGTTGGGCCGCTGATCAAGAAGGCGGTCGAGTTGAAGTTTCCCGCGATCGCCATGACCGACCACGGCAACCTCTTCGGGGCCGTCGAATTCTACGAGACGTGCCAGAAAGAGGGGATCAAGCCCATCATCGGCGTGGAAGGCTACATCGCCCCCAAGAGTCGCTTCGACAAATCAGGCATGGGGATCCGCGAGAGCAACGCCCACATCGTGCTCCTCGCCAAAGACGAGGTCGGCTACGCCAACCTCATGCGGCTCGTCACGATCGGCTACCTCGAAGGCTTCTACTATAAGCCCCGCTTCGATAAAGAGACGCTCGCCAAACACAAAGACGGCCTCATCATCCTGACGAGCTGCCTCAAAGGGGTGCTCAATGTGTATTTGACGCAAGATCAGTATGACTTAGCGCGGAGGGAACTGGATGACTTCATCCACATCATGGGGAAGGACAATGTGTATATCGAACTCCACAACCACAACCTTCCGCTGGAGCATAAAGTCCGCCCGCTGTTGCAGCGGCTGGCTGCGGACGCGGGGCTGAAGTGCGTCGCCACCAATGATGTGCACTACATCGAGCAGGGACATGCCCAGGCACATGACGCGCTCATGGCCATCCAGACGCAAACCACGATCGATGATCCCCACCGGCTGCGCTATGAGCAGCCGGAGTTTTATCTCAAATCCGCCGACCAGATGCGCGCGCTGTTTCCGGAGGCCCCGGAGGCGGTCAAGACCACGTTGGAAATCGCCGAGCGCTGCAATCTGGAACTCGCCCTGGGCAAACTCCATCTGCCGTACTACGAGCCGCCGGCGGGCAAGACGCAGCCGCAGTATCTGCGCGAATTGTGCACCGAGGGCTTGTCTCGTCGGTATGGCGCGCCGACCAAGACGATGACCGATCGCCTGGAATACGAGCTGTCGGTCATCCATCAGGCCAACTACAACAGCTACTTTTTAATCGTCTGGGACTTCGTCCGCTTCGCCAAATCGCGCGGCATCCCGGTGGGGCCCGGGCGCGGCTCGGCGGCCGGCAGCATCGTGAGTTATTGCCTCGGCATCACCGACATCGATCCACTGAAATACGATTTACTGTTTGAGCGATTCCTGAATCCCCAGCGCGTGACCCAGCCGGACATCGACATCGACTTCTGCTATGAGCGCCGTGGGGAAGTGATCGACTATGTGATTCAGAAATATGGCAAGACGAACGTCGCCCAAATCATCACCTTCGGGACCATGCAGGCCAAGGCGGTGGTCCGGGATGTGGCGCGCGTCATGAAGTTCTCGTATAACGAGGCGGATCGGCTGGCCAAACTGATTCCGAATCAGCTCGACATGACACTCTCGCAGGCGCTGGCCGAGGTGCCGGAGCTGGCGAATCTCTATCGGACGAACGAGCAGATCCGCCAATTGGTTGATACCGGCATGGTGCTCGAGGGCCTCACGCGCCATGCCTCAACGCATGCCGCCGGCATTACCATCGCCGATAAGCCGCTCACCGAGTACGCGCCCCTGTTTAAGAGCAACGACGATCAGATCACGACCGGCTTTGACATGACGTCGCTTGAGCATATCGGGTTGCTCAAGATGGACATGCTCGGCTTGCGCACGCTGACCGTCATCAGCGAAACCCAACAGCTCATTCAGCAGCGGCACGGTGTGGCCGTCGACATCGACACGCTGCCGTTTGATGACGCCAAGACCTACCAATTGCTCGCGCGCGCCGAGACCATGGGTGTGTTCCAGCTGGAAAGCGGCGGCATGCGCGATCTCTTACGGAAAATCAAACCCACCGAGTTTGAAGACATCATCTCGGTGATCGCGCTGTTCCGCCCGGGGCCGATGGGCTCGGGCATGCTGGATGATTTCATGCGGCGCAAGCATGGGCAGATCCCCATCAAGTACGAGCATCCGCGCCTGGAGCCGGTGCTGAAGTCGACGTACGGCATCATTGTCTATCAGGAGCAAGTGATGCGCGTGGCGAATGAGCTTGCGGGGTTTTCGCTGGCCCAAGCTGATCTGTTGCGCCGCGCGATGGGCAAGAAGATCCCCGAGGTCATGGAGAAGCAGCGCAAAACCTTTATGGATGGCTGTAAGAAAAATCATATCAGTGAACGCGTGGCGACGAAGATGTTCGAACTCATTGAACATTTTGCTTCTTATGGCTTCAATAAATCACATAGCGCGGCGTATGCCATGATTTCGTTTCGGACCGCCTACCTGAAGGCGCATTATCTCGTCGAGTTTATGACGGCGCTGCTCACCAGCGAAATGGGCAATACGGATAAGCTCGTCATCTATTTAGATGAGGCCAAGCGCATGGGGGTGACCATCCTGCCGCCGGACGTCAATGAAAGCGACGCGAACTTTACCGTCGTGGAAGACGGCGCCATCCGCTGCGGGCTTGGCGTGATCAAAAATGTCGGTCTCTCCGCGATTGAGTCGATCGTGACGGCCCGCCGAGCGGTCGGACGATTTTCCTCGATGCAGCAGCTCTGCCGCGACGCGGACCTGCGGCTGGTCAATCGCAAAGTGTGCGAGAGCCTGATCAAGGCGGGGGCCTGCGACAGCATGGGCCTCTCGCGCGCAGGCCTCCTGGCGAGCCTTGATCAAGCGATGGAGGAGGCGACCAGCGCGCAGCGGGATCGGGTGCGCGGCCAACTGACGTTTTTCGAGAGCTTGGCTCCAGAGCCGCCTGCGGCTGGCCCAGGGGCTGCCGGATCCCCCGCCCGATTGCGCGACTGGCCTGAGAGCCAAAAGCTGGCGTTTGAGAAAGCGCTGCTGGGATTCTACGTCTCGGGACACCCGCTGGCGCGCTATGAGCGCACCATCAAAGCGTTTGGAACCGCGACGTCCCAGCAGCTGCTCCAGAAAGAAGAAGGGGCTGCGGCGACCGTGGGCGGCATGCTGACGAAAATCAAGCATACCACGACCAAGAGAACCAATGAGCAGATGGCCGTCTGCGTGCTCGAAGACCTGCAAGGCGACGTTGAAGTTCTGGTCTTTCCCAACACCTTTATCCAACTCGCGCCCCAACTGAAGCCCAACGCGGTTGTCTTTGTCGAAGGCCGCGTGGCGATTCGCGATGATCGGCCGAGGCTCATTGCCCAGCAAATTGTGCCGCTGGAGCAGGGCGTCGGCAAACTGGCCCAGGCGTTGGATCTCATTCTCAATAACAAACGCGGGGAGAAGGAGTTATTAGGGCAGCTGAAGGAGTTGCTGGCCAAATTCCCAGGCGCCGTCCCCACCTACCTGCGGGTGCAGGGAACGGAGCAGCCCCTGATGCGCCTGCGCCTGTCCGACCAGTATAAGGTGGAGCCGAAACCCGAGCTGCTCGATGAGCTTGGCCGGCTGCTGGGTGATGAGTCCGTGGTGATCACCCGCCAGCCGCCAAAACCGCCCGCGGCCTTTCAGCCTTCCTTCAAATCCAGCCGCACCTTCGACGAATAGCTTGACAGCCTTCTGATGCTGTGTTAGCCTAACTCATCCTATGACGCTGACTAAGAAGGACTTAGTGCTGTTGGTTTCCAAGGAGACCGGCATTACCCAGGTGGAGGTTAAGCGGGTTGTTCAGCGAACGCTTGATCATTTGGTGCAAAGCCTGAAAGAAGGCAACACCATTGAGCTGCGCAACTTCGGCGTCTTCAAGGTGCGGCAGCGAGCGCCCCGCCGGGGGCGCAATCCGAAAACCGGCCAAGAAGTGCCTGTGCCGCCAAAGCGGGTTGTCGTGTTTAAACCTGGCCTGCTGATGCGCCAGGACATCAAGTAACCTCTCTGCGAAACGACCCTGCAACTGTGACCCGCCAATTCCAAGCCCTTCGCGGAACACGCGATGTGCTCGCCGCCGAGCTGAAACGCTGGTCTGTGGTTGAGCACGCGGCCAAGCGCCTCGCGCGCTGCTACGGCTATCACGACATCCGCACTCCCCTCATCGAAGAGGCCGGGCTCTTTCTGCGTTCGGTGGGGGAGACCAGCGACATCGTGCAGAAAGAGATGTTTCGCTTTGAGGACCGAGGCGGCCATGACATTGTGCTGCGTCCCGAGGGCACCGCGTCGGTCGTGCGCGCGTACCTTGAGCAGAACCTTGATAAAACCGAAGGGTTCGCCAAGCTCTTTTATGTCGGACCGATGTTCCGTGCCGAGCGGCCGCAGGCCGGGCGGTTCCGGCAGTTTCATCAGTATGGGGTTGAAGCCATCGGGTCTGCAAGTCCCTGGGTGGATGTGGAGGTCATCGTGCTCGCCTGCCATATCTTGCGAGAGTGCGGTGTTGCAGATTTTGTCGTGTGGCTCTCCAGCATGGGCTGCCGCAAGGATCAGGAGCGCTCCGCAGCCCTGCTGCGGGAGCGCCTGGCTCCGCATAGGGCGAAACTGTGCAAAGAATGCCAAGCGCGTTTTGAGAAGAATATCTTCCGTGTGCTGGACTGCAAGAATCCCGCCTGCCATGATCTGGTCTGGAAACCGATCACCGGCTCGCCGTTTCTGCTGTGCGAGGATTGCCAGAAACATTTCGATGCGGTTCGCCAGGGACTGCGCGATGCCGGCATCCCGTTCGATGACACCAAAGTCTTTGCGCGCGGGTTGGACTACTACACGCGCACGGTGTTCGAAGTCCGGGCTCAGGGCCTTGGCGCGCAGGATGCGGTGGCCGCCGGCGGCCGGTATGACCATCTGGTGGAAGAGCTCGGCGGGCCGTCACTTGGAGCCGTGGGGTGGGCCGCAGGCATTGAGCGCGTCTTGCTCACGATGGAGTCCGCCGCACCCAGCGCTGAAACCGTGCCGCCTCGTCACGGCATCTACCTTGCGGTCGCGCAGCCGACGCTGATCGCCCAGGGCTTCCGATATGTGCAGCAGCTGCGCGCTCGCGGGGTGACCGCGCTCATGGATTATGACGGCAAGAGCCTCAAAGCCCAATTGCGCGAGGCGGACAAAGCCCGGTGCCGATTCGTGGCGGTCCTTGGGCCGAAGGAGCTGGAGCAGCAGACGATTGCGATCAAAGACCTGGAACAGGGCAAAGAAACCCCCGCACGTCTTGAGGCATTTGTCGATGAAGTCGCCAACATGCTGAAGCCTTCATGTCATTGAGAACGCATGGTTGTGGAGAGCTGAAAGAAGCGTTCGTCGGCCAAACCGTGACGCTGTGCGGCTGGCTGCACCGGCGGCGCGACCACGGCCGACTCACGTTCTTTGATCTGCGTGACCGCTCAGGTCTGGCTCAAGTGGTGCTCAATGCCAACACCAACGCCGCGTTGCATCAAGAGGCCAAGAGTTTTGGCCCGGAGTATGTGTTGCAGGTCACGGGCACGGTCCGCGCGCGGCCGAAAGGCACGGAGAACCCGAAACTTCCCTCAGGGATGGTGGAGGTGGCAGCGACGGCGATAATCGTGCTCAATACCGCCACGGTGCCCCCCTTTGAAATCGATGACCACATCGAAGCGTCCGAAGAAGTCCGCATGCAATGGCGCTATGTCGACTTGCGGCGGCCCGCCAGCCAGCAGAAATTGATCGCGCGCCATCGCATCATCCACAACGTTCGCCAGACCATGAACGAGTTGGGGTTTCTGGAAATCGAAACGCCGATTCTGACGAAATCCACCCCGGAAGGCGCTCGCGACTATCTCGTGCCGTCGCGGGTGAATCCCGGCCATTTTTTTGCGCTGCCGCAATCGCCGCAGCTCTTCAAGCAGCTGCTGATGGTCTCCGGCCTGGAGCGGTATTTTCAGGTGGCGCGCTGTTTCCGCGATGAGGATCTGCGCGCGGACCGCCAGCCGGAGTTTACCCAGCTCGACCTGGAGATGTCGTTCGTCGACGAAGAGGACGTGTATACGATCGTTGAGCAGGTCATCGGCCGCGTCTTCAAGGCCGAACTCAGCATCGAGTTGCCCATCCCATTTCCTCGGATGACTCATCAGGAGGCGATGGCCAAGCACCAGACGGACAAGCCAGACCTGCACACGGAGCAGCAGCCCTGGGCGTTCTGCTGGGTGACGGATTTTCCGCTCTTCCGGTGGGATGCTGAGGGCAAGCGCTGGGATGCGGAGCACCATCCGTTTACCGCGCCGCATCCTGAGGATGCGGGGCGGCTCGAAACCGACCCTGGCGCGGTGCGCGCGCGCGCCTATGATCTCGTGCTCAACGGGATGGAGCTGGGCTCCGGCAGCATTCGTATCCATCAAACGCCGATACAGCAGCAGGTGTTTAAGGTGATGGGATTATCCAATGAGCGAGTGCAGGAGCGGTTCGGATTTTTGCTCAAGGCGTTTTCTTACGGGGCCCCGCCGCACGGCGGCTTTGCGTTCGGCTTGGATCGGCTCGTGGCGCTCATGACGCAGTCCCCGTCGATTCGCGACGTCATTGCGTTTCCCAAGACGGCGAAGGCGGTTGATCCGGTGACGAATGCGCCCTCGCCGGCGAACGATCAACAATTGAAAGAATTGCACATCGCCGTATTGGTACCCAAAAAATCATAAGAGGAGGAGCGAACAGACATGGTCAAGCGAACATTGTTCATCAGCGCGGTCGGATTGCTCATGGCAGGATGCCGGACGGCGACGCGCGTGGCCGATGTGCCGCGGGTTGATCTCGTCCTTGAAGGCGGCAATCGAGGCTACCTGATCGGCACACCCCCTCCTCCGATGGAGCAGAAGACGAGCCGGCAAATGGTCCAGACCGACGTGGAAATTCCCAGCCTGTATCAACCGAAGCCCGGCGGCGGCAAGGTGCTGAAGGAGGTGGCCCCGCCCGAAGTCGATTTATCGGAACAGGACGCCGCTCCAGCCGCGGTGGAGCCCGGCCCCTATGACACCTACACCGTGAAGAAGAACGAGTCGTTGTGGTCTATCGCGGCCAAGCCGGAGGTGTACGGCAAAGCCACGCGCTGGCGCCGCATCTATGATGCCAACCGCGATATCCTCAAGACCCCGGATCAGGTCCGTCCCGGCATGGTGCTCAAGATTCCCCGTGGCAAGACGACCCAGCAGAACGACGAAGGAACGGCATTGAAGAAATAATGGCTGAACATCGTTTGACGCTCCGCAATACCCAAGAAGCCCAAACCCTCTTCGGCAAGCACGACCAGCATTTGCGGCGCATCGAGCAGGCCCTGAGCGTCTCGGTGGTCTGGCGCGGGGAAGAGGTGAAGGTGACCGGAGCCGAATCTTCCGTGGCCAAGGCCTCCAAGCTCTTCGAGGATCTCCTGGTGATCGTGCGCGGCGGCTCGCCCTTGCATAAAGAAGACTTCGATTACGCGCTGCGTACCCTCTCCGATCCGAATCTGATGCAGTTGAACCAGATGTATCAGCAGCGGATCGATGTGCCCTCCAAGCGCCGGTTTATTATTCCGCGCACCCCGGGCCAAAGATCCTATGTCGAAGCCATGCGGGCGCACGATATTGTCTTTGCCATTGGCCCTGCCGGTACCGGGAAAAGCTTTTTGGCTGTGGCGATGGCGGTCGAAACGCTGACCAAAGGTGAAGTGTCACGAATCATTTTGACGCGGCCAGCGGTTGAAGCCGGGGAGCGACTCGGGTTTCTGCCAGGGGATCTTGCCGAAAAGATTAATCCCTACCTTCGACCTCTCTATGATGCGCTGTATGAGATGATGGAATTCGATATGGTCCAGCGATACATCAACCGCGGCATTATTGAGGTGGCTCCGCTGGCCTT
>JACQWM010000039.1 GCA_016209275.1 Candidatus Omnitrophota bacterium | reverse complement strand
GTTGTATGCGCGGCAAGGATCCACGGCGACCACCGATCCTGCTGAAGCCGCCGCGCTCATGGGGGCGGTGTCTTCCCAATGGGTGCTGCGGGATCTGAATGCCGTCGCACAGAGCCTGAAGCGCCGCCCCACCGTCGATAGCCACCGCATCGGCATCGTGGGATTTTCCATGGGCGGCACATTCGCCCTGACCCAGGCCTGCCATAATTCTGATCTCAAAGCCGCGGTCATGTTCTACGGAAAAATTCCTCCGCCGGAGAGCTTCAAATACGTGCTGTGCCCTCTGCTGTACCACTGGGCGGAGCAGGATGGGTGGATTCCCGCGCGGGACGTAGAGCAGTTGCGCGATGGGCTCGCCGCGGCTCAGCGGCCGTGCGAAATTGTGCGCTATCCCGGCTGCCAGCATGGTTTTTTCAACGAGAGGCACCCGGAGGTGTACAATAAGGACGCTGCCAACCGCGCCTGGCAGAAGACGCTGGCGTTTTTGGCACAGCATGTGCGATAAATGGATCTTCAGGCGAAAAAAATAGCGCTACGCAAAATCCCGCATGGTGTCTACATTGTTGGAGTCAAGAACGGCTCGCACGTCAACGCCTTCACTGGCACCTGGTTCACGCAAGTCTCCTTTACGCCGCCGCTCGTCGCGCTGGGCATTAAGAAAGACTCCCATTCCTTTGAGATGATCCGGCAGGGCCGTGTGTTTTCCGTGAACCTGCTTGGGAAAGACCAAAAATCCGTGGCCGAGCATTTCGTCAAGCCGGCGACGGTCGTCGGTGAGAAACTCAACGACGTGAAGCATCGCTTCGGCAAGACTGGGGCGCCGATTTTAGACGAGGCGATCGCCTATGTGGAATGCGAAGTCCGCGAAATTGCCAATGAGGCCGGCGACCACGCCGTCGTGATCGGGGAAGTGGTGGAAGCCGGTGTCGCCAAAGATGAGCCGGCCCTCACGCTGATGGATACCGGATGGCATTACGGAGGGTAAACCTTGCCCTGATAGTGGCGTCGCTCGTGACGATCGCCACAGCCGCGCAGGCGGCGCACGAAGAGCCGAGCATGATCCATGGTTTAAGCAAGGTTGTTGGCGGCGTGCTCTTTGAACTGCCAAAAACCGTCATTGAAGCCACGGCAAATGAGCCGGTTATCATCGGCCCCATCGTCGGGGTGCTCGCAGGAACATCCCGCGCCATCCAGACCACGGTGGCTGGCGTTGTCGAGATGGCGGCTGCATTCGACCCATGGGGGATCAAATCAACAGACTGACTCGGATTAGCGTTTTGGTGATCGGCGTTGTGGCCATGCAGTGGTGTCTGGGAACGCCGTCGGCGGATGCCAATATCGTTCGAGGGCTCGCCGAGGTCGTCGCAGGCGTCTTCGCTCTGCCGATGGGCATCATCCAGGGGACCTTCAGCGGCCCGCCGGTCCTGGGCACCGTCGTCGGCGCGGTCAGCGGCACCATTAACACCGTGACCCTGGTCGCCGGGGGGGCGATGGATATTGTCAGCGGCGTGATTCCCCTCGCGCAGGCCGCCGCCCCCTTCGTACTGCCGTTTCTGTTCTAATTCACTTCTAGCTGATGATGACCTCCACGAAACTGCAAACGTATGCCAGCTTCGTCAAGCTCGAGCATGCGATGTTTTCGCTGCCGCTGATTTTTGCCGGAGCACTGCTGCGGCTGCGCCATTGGCCGGATGCGTTGACGACGGTGCTCGCGCTGTTGGCGGCCGTCGGCGCGCGCGCCATGGGCATGGGGATGAACCGGCTGATCGACGCGGAGATTGACGCGCGCAATCCCCGAACCCGGCACCGCGAGCTGCCGCGCGGGGTGATGACGCGCAACGAAGCCTGGGGGCTGGTGGTGGGTGCCGGGGTCCTCTACCTTATCTGCGCGGCACTCATTGCGCCGATCTGCCTGTGGCTCTCGCCGATCCCCGTCCTGCTTTTCGCGGTCTATCCGCACCTGAAGCGGTTCACGTCGCTAGCGCACGTCGGTTTGGGCCTGGCCTGGTCGACCGCGCCGGTGGCCGGATGGCTTGCCGCGTCAAAATCTCTGCAGGGGATCGGCGAAGTCTCGTGGCTGTGGCTCTTTGCCGTGCTCTGGGTGGCCGGCTTCGACATCATCTATGCGACGATGGATGAGGCGTTTGACCGCGCCGAGGGGTTGCACGCGCTGCCGGCTCGCCTCGGCAAGGCCAAAGCTCTGCAGACGGCGCTTGTGCTGCACATCTGGGCGTTTGTGGCGTTGGCGAGTCTTTGGCGCGGGCAGCTGCATACGGGGGCGTCGCTCTGGTGGCTGCTGGCGATTGGGGTGGCGTTCATCTGGCAGCACGCCATCGCCGACCGCAACCCCGAGTTCGCGTTTTTTAAACTGAACGGGCTCATCGGATTTCTCGTCTTCGGCATGGTCTGGTCTGGCTCACGCTCATGGTGGTAGCCGAGCGCCCGCCGCGCTCGGCATTCTGACCGAGCCGGCACAATCCGCGCTGGCGAGGAAATGCCGCGGGATGCGGATCACGCGGCCGCGTCGACCATGATGGTCGACGCTTCAGGGGGGAATTTCTATGAGGATCATTGTGGGCATGACAGGGGCGTCGGGGGCGGCGGTTGGGGTGGATTTCCTCAGACGCTGTCCGGCGGAGAAGTATCTCATTCTGACGAAGTGGGGCCGATACGTGCTGAAGGAAGAAACCGGGCTGACCGAGCATCATCTGGCTGAGCATGTGAAGAAGAGCTTCTCCGACGACGATTTAGCCGCCCCCTTTTCATCCGGCTCGAATCCGTTTGATGCGCTGGTGATTCATCCGTGCTCAGTCTCGACGATGGCCAAAATCGCCTGCGGCATCGCCGATACGCTGCTAACACGCATCGCCCATGTCGCGCTCAAAGAGCGGCGCAGGTTGATCGTTTGCGTGCGCGAGACCCCGCTCTCAACGATTCATCTAGAGCAGGCCGCCAAACTCTCGCAGGCAGGTGCGATCATCATGCCGATCTCGCCGCCGTTTTACCACAAGCCGCAGTCGATTGAGGAGATGACCGCCCAATTCAACGACAAGCTCCTCAGCCTCCTTGGGTTTGAAGCTTCCCTCGCCTGGAGATCAGAAGCGCTTGAGTAATCGATGCATCAACGAGGAGGTAGAAGATGGAGTTTTTGACGATCCAAGACCTAAAGCTCAATACCGCGAAAGTTGTCAATCGGCTGACCAAGCGAGGATGGGTCATTATCCTGAATCATGGCAAGCCGAAAGCGGCGCTCATGCCGTTAACTGAGGCTGATATCGAAGACATGATTCTCAAGAGTCCATCATTCTTGAAGTCGCTCCGGGCTGCGCAGTTGAAATATCGCAAGAAGCTTCGTTCGTAAGCCGCATTTCCCACCGAATGAGTGGCTTGCAAACCTTTCTAACGCTGCTGGAGCAGCACGGGGAGCTCAAGCGCGTTCGGGTCGAGGTGGACCCGGAGCTTGAGATCACCGAAATTGCCGCACGGGTGGTCAAGGAGCAAGGGCCAGCACTCTTGTTTCAGCGGATGAAGGGCTCGGCCATTCCGCTGGCGATCAACATCCTCGGCTCAGATAAGCGCATCGAGCTCGCCCTGGGTCGGCATCCGCAGCAAGTCGCGGCAGAAATCAAGCGCTTGATCGAGATTGCGATGCCGCCGCGGCCAAAGGCGTTACTCAAAGAATGGCGCACCGTCGGGCGCGTGCTGGCTATGCCCCCGAAAAAAGTCAACACAGCGGTGTGCCAGCAGATCGAAGAAGCTCCGGATCTGACTCGGCTTCCGGCGCTGAAATGCTGGCCCAAAGATGCCGGCCGATTTCTGACCTGCGGCTTGGTCTTGACGCACGACCCTGACACCGACGTGCGCAACCTGGGCGTCTACCGCATGCAAGTGGTGGCACCGGATCAAGTGCTGATGCACTGGCAGATCCAAAAAGGCGGCGGCTTCCACTATTGGAAGGCTGAGCAGCAGGGCAAGGCGCTGTCGGTGTCGATCAGCATCGGGACGGATCCCATCCTCTATATCGCCGCCGTGGCCCCGCTGCCTGAAGGTGTTGATGAAATCGCCTTCGCGGGATTTTTGAGCGGCAAGCGCGTGCCGATCGTCCTTGGAAAAACCGGCACAACCGTCGCTCCATCCGATGCCGAGATCGTGCTCGAGGGACTCGTGCCGCCGGATGAGCGGATGGATGAGGGCCCCTTCGGCGACCACTTCGGCCACTACTCGCATCCCAAGCCATGCCCGGTGATGTGGGTGCAATCGGTGACGCACCGGGCCAATCCAATCTATCTTGCTGCGGTCGTGGGCAAACCTCCTCAAGAAGATAAATATATCGGCAACGCGGTCCAGGAAATCATGCTGCCGATGGTCAAACTCATCCACCCGGAGATCAAAGATCTCTGGTCCTACTACGAAGCCGGCTTCCATAGCCTGGCGGTGGCATCGGTGCAGCAGCGATTCGGCAAGGAAGGGGTGAAGGCGGCGTTGGGTTTGCTCGGCACCGGGCAGATGGCGCTGACCAAATGCATCGTGCTGGTAGATGCGGATGTGGATGCGCGGGATTTTGCTGCCGTGCTGCGGGCGATTCGTCGGCACTTCGATCCGTCGAAGGACTTCCTCTTGCTTCCCGGGGTCCCATTTGATACGCTGGATTTCACCAGCTTCACCCTCAATCTGGGCAGCAAGATGGTGATCGATGCGACCCAGGGCGGGGAGCCTACAGTCCCGAACGCGGTGTCGATCACCGACGCCCAGGCCAAGTCACTTCACCCCAAGATCACACGCGCGCGTCTGCTGGAAGAGGCGCTGTTGATCGTGCAGGTCGAAGGGACGGGGCGCGAGGTGATCGATCGGCTCGTCGGCGCCCTACCGCTGGCCGGAGTGAAACTGATCGCCGCGGTCAGCCCGGACGTGAATCTGGACGACCCGGAGAGTTTTCTCTGGGGGATCTTCACGCGGTTTGATCCGGCGCGCGACATCATCTTTGCAAAGAGTGAGCTGCATGGGGCCTGGCCGGTGCACCGCGGCTGCTTAGGCATCGACGCCACGTTTAAGCAGGGCTATCCTGAGACCATTGAAATGGATCCTCGCATCGTGAAACTCGTCGACTCAAAATGGCATCAATATTGGACCGCGTAACGCAAAAAGTTCAGAACAACGAGCGCCTCACGCGCGATGATGCGCTTGAGTTGTTTGCCACCGGCGATATCATCCGGCTCTGCCGCCTGGCTGATCAGGTCAAGCGCGCGCGTTGGAGTGATCGCGCCCACTTCGTCGTCAATCGGCAGATCAATCCGTCCAACATCTGCGTGCTTTCCTGCAAATTCTGCGACTTCGCCACCAAGCGGGGCCGGCCCAACGCCTATGAGATGACGATTGAAGAAATTATCAGCCGCTGCAACAGCGAGCTGCGCGAAGTCCACATCGTCGGGGGGCTGCATCCTGACTGGACGTGGGACTACTACATTGAAATGTTCCAAGCGATCAAATCGAATTTCCCCCAGATCCAGATCAAGGCGTGGACCGCGGTCGAGATCGACTACTTCTCGAAAAAATTCCGGCTCACCATCGAGCAAGTGCTGCTGCAATTTAAGGAGGTGGGCCTTGCCGCATTGCCTGGCGGCGGCGCTGAAGTCTTCTCTGAGCGAGTCCGCAAGGCGCTGTTTCCCTTTAAGATCGGAGCCTCTCGTTGGCTAGAGATTCATAAAACCGCGCATCGGCTCGGCATTCCCACAAATTCAACCCTGCTCTACGGTCACATGGAAACGCATGAAGAGCGCGTGGATCACATGCTCAAGCTGCGGGCGCTCCAGGATGAGACGAATGGGTTTATGAGCTTTATTCCGCTGGCGTATCAAACCGGCAACACGCGGCTGGTGGTGCGCCAAGCCTCGGCGATCGAAGATCTGAAGACGATCGCGATTTCACGGCTGCTGCTCGATAATTTTCCCCACATCAAGGCCTACTGGGTCACGATGGGGGAGGAGATTGCGTCGGTAGCACTCCACGCGGGCGCTGATGACATTGACGGAACAATCGGCGAAGAGAAGATCATGCATGCGGCCGATGCGGCTTCTCCGGTGAGTGTTACGCGCGGCCATTTAGTCGACATGATTCGGGAGGCCGGATGCGTTCCGGTTGAGCGAGATGCCCTCTACAACACCCTCAACGTCTACGACCATAGCGACAGTGCCGTATCTCAATAGCGCGCCCTTTTTTCGAGGGCTCGCGTTGGGGGAAGGGCACGGACTTTTGGCGTCGGTGCCGCGCGAGCTCGGAGCCAAGGCGGCCGCCGGCACCATCTCGGCCGGCCTGCTGCCGGTCGTCGACTATTTTCGACTTGAAGATCAATTGCAGCGCGTCGGTCCCTTCGGCATTGCCGTTCGCGGTCGTGTGCGCAGCGTGATGCTCTTTTCCCGGCGGCCCATCCGGCAGCTTGAGGGTGCCACGATTGCCGTCACCGAGGAGACATCCACCTCTGCGGTGCTGCTGCGTCTGCTGCTGGAGCAGCGCTACAAGCTGGCGCCAAAGGCGTATACCAAAGGACAGCCCCCAGACGCTGAGGCGCTGTTGCTCATCGGCGATCAGGCGCTGAAGATTCAGCAGACGAACACCATGTATCCGTATGAAATTGATCTTGCCTTTGAATGGTGGCTCTGGCAGCATCTGCCGTTTACGTTTGCGGTGTGGGCCATCCGCAAGGATGCTGCCGCCGAGGAGAAAAAATCGCTGGAGCTGGCCCTCTCCCGCGCGCTCGGCGTCAACAGCCGAGAGCTCAACGTCATCGCCCAAGAGCATGAGAAAACGCTGGGCATCCCAGCCGCCGAGCTTCAGGCGTATCTGTCCGGCTTCATTTATCGGTTGAGCCAACCCGAGGAAGAAGGCATCGCGCGATTCCGGAGTTTAGTTGATGAGCATCATCTGCTCTGAGTCGATTGAGCAAAAAATTCTGTCCGGCGCGCGCCTGACCCGCGAAGAAGGGCTGTGGCTGTGGCAGCACGGGGATTTGATGGAGCTGGCCCATCTGGCCAACATCGCGCGCTTCCGTCACAATCCTGAGCCGGTGGTCACCTTCGTCATCGACTCCAACCCGAACTACACTAATGTCTGCATTACCGACTGCGTCTTCTGCGCGTTCTACCGCAAGCCAGGCCATGCGGAAGGCTACACGCTGACCATTGAGCAGGTGATGGAGAAAGTCCAGAAGGCGGCGGATCTGGGGGCCACGACCGTGCTGCTGCAGGGCGGGCATCATACGCAGATTCCGCTTGAGTACTACCTTGCGCTGATTCGTGAAACCAGACGCAGATTTCCGCAGATCACCCCCCACTTTTTCAGCGCCTCTGAAATTACGAATATGGCTCAAGTGTCTAGTCTGACGATTCGCGAAGTCCTCGAGAAGCTCAAAGAGGCCGGGCAGTTCACTCTCCCCGGCGGCGGAGCCGAGATTCTCTCTGATCGGATTCGCCGACGGCTCGCACCGAAGAAGGGCGGGGCAGACGCCTGGCTGACGGTGCACCGCCAGGCGCATCAGCTCGGATTCACATCGACCGCGACGATGATGTTTGGCCACATTGAAGAAGATGAGGACATCCTGGAGCATCTGGAGCAGATCCGGGCCCTGCAAGATGAAACCAGCGGCTTCACCGCCTTCGTGCCGTGGACATTTAAGCCGGGCAATACGCCGCTGATCAAGCACATCAAGCAGCATGCCGGCCCGACCGCCTACTTGAGGATGATCGCGTTTTCACGGCTGTATCTCGACAATTTCCAGCACATCCAAGCCTCCTGGTTTTCCGAAGGCAAGAAAACCGGCCAGATCGCGATGCACTTTGGCGCGGATGACTTCGGCGGCACGTTGTTTGAGGAAAACGTCCACGCGGCCACCGGCTTCGTCAACAAGACCGCCGTCGATGAAATCATCACCATCATCAGTGATGCCGGCTTCACCCCTGCCCAGCGCACGACCCTTTACGACATCCTCCGCCGCTTCGAACCTGTCTTCCAACCGATATCAGATATCAAACAGGCATTTGATATCTGATATCGCCTTGAGGTTGTGATGCTGGACTGGGAAGATATTGTTAAGCGTTCGCTGAGTGGTGAGGCTGTTAGTCGCCAGGAGGTGAGGGCTATTCTCGACCTATCCGACGAGGAAGTACCCCAGCTGCTGGCGGCGGCATTTGAAGTGCGCAAGGCCACCTTCGGCAAGCGAGTGAAGATTTGCGTGCTGCAAAATGCGCGCAGCGGCTTGTGCGAAGAAGATTGCCACTACTGCTCGCAGTCTTCGGTCTCCTCGGCCAAGATCGACAAATATCCGTTGATGTCTAAGGAGCAGCTCCTTGAAGGCGCGCAGCGCGCGGCGTCGTCAGGGGCGAAGCGCTACTGCATGGTCGCGAGCGGCCGCGGGCCAGCGGATGATGAAGTCGAGCATTTCTGCGAGGTGACGCGCGAGATCCGCAACCGGTTTCCGATGGAAATTTGCGTTTGCCTCGGCCTGCTGACCGAGGAGCAGGCGCTCAGGCTGAAAGACGCTGGCGTCGGCTGGGTCAACCACAACCTCAATACGAGCGAGCGATTTTATCCGGAAATTTGCGGCACGCACACCTATGAAGATCGCGTGCGGACGATCAAAAACGTCCAGAAGGCTGGGCTGCTAACCTGCAGCGGCGGCATCATCGGCATGGGTGAAACCGACGACGACATCATCGACATGGCGTTTGCGTGCCGACTCATCGGCATGGATTCCATTCCGATCAACTTTTTGCATCCGATCAAGGGCACGCCGATGGAAACGCTGAAGCTGCTGACCCCGATGAAATGCTTGAAGGTGCTGTGCCTGGTGCGCTTCCTCAATCCGAAGAGCGAAATCCGCGCGGCCGGCGGCCGCGAGGTGAATCTGCGTTCGTTGCAGCCGCTCGCACTCTATCCTGCGAACTCGATTTTTGTCGAAGGGTATCTGACGACGCCGGGCCAGCAAGCCGAGCAAGCCCGCCAAATGATCGAAGACATGGGCTTTGAACTGGAAATGCCGAGCGATATCAGATATGAAAGTGTCGTTTGATATCTGATATGAAACCGCCTTTTGATATCAGATATGAAACGGGCATTTGATATCTGATATCGTACTTGGAGGAGAGATGGCGCAACGGTGGATCGTGACGGCGTTGGGGAAGGATCGACCGGGGATCGTCGCGGGTGTGGCGAAAATCCTCTACCGGCTTGGCTGCAATCTGGAGGATTCAGCCATGACGCGGCTGGAGAGCGAATTCGCCGTCATGCTCATCTTCTCCACCAAGGCCAAGACCAGCGAGGCGGCGCTGCGTAAGGCCTTTGCGCCGCTGCAGCGGAATCTTCAGCTCGCCGTGCATCTAAAGCCCTTGACCGCGCAAGAAACGCGAACGCCGAAGAAGCGCAGCAATACGCAGTTGATTTCGGTCTACGGAGCCGACAAGCCGGGAATTGTGTTTCGGATCTCGGACGCGTTGGCCCGCGCCGGTGTGAACATCACGGATGTGCACACCCATCGCAGCGCCGGAGACGGCCCATCGCTGTATTTGCTGCTGCTTGAAGTAGAGCTGCCGCCTCGCGTCTCATCAGCCGCGCTGGAAGGGCGCCTGAAGGTCTTGGGCAAGTCCCTCGGTGTCCAGACCAGCCTTCGTTCTTCCTCCCCCGACGTTCTCTAGCCTCATGTCTGTTCTGGCGATCAGGAGATTCCCTGATCCGATTCTGAAGCAACCGACACGGTTAGTTGAGCGCATCGACGATCAAGTACGGCAGCTGATTGAGTCAATGGTTCAGACCATGCGGCACTATCCGCATTGCGTGGGGTTAGCAGCACCCCAGGTAGGCAGCAATCTGGCCGTGGCGGTGATGGATATTTTAGCGCACCCGAAAGGGCAGGGCGGCCATGGGCTGATCGTGCTGGTGAATCCGCGGATTGATCACGTCGAAAAATTCACGATTCAGCGAGAAGGCTGCTTATCGGTCCCAGATTTTACAGCGAATGTGCGACGAGCGATGATGGTGCGCGTCAAGGCCCAGGATGAAACAGGGGCTGCACGGGTATGGCGTTTGGAAGGATTTGAAGCAATTGTCGCCCAGCACGAAGTCGACCATCTCGATGGGAAATTGTTCCTCGACCGTGTGGCAAATCTTACGACTGATTTATTTCGCCGCAAGACCTACCTTTAATTCGATATCAGATATGAAATGGCCATTTCATATCTGATATCGCCTCAGCTTTTAAGAGGTTCGATGACGGAGAGGCGGGGGATGGTTGAAATCAGGCCGGCGGAGTGGGCGCGGGCGAACAGTTCGCGCATGGCGGCTCGGCAGGGTTTGGAGAGTGTGAGCGACTCTTCGTTGACGTACATGCCGATGAATTGGCGCGAGCGATTTGGATCGGTGCCCCGACCGAATTGCATCGCATACGCCAGCGCGTCATCCTGATGCGCGAAGGCGTACAAGATGCTGTCCCGCAGAATCGTCGTGGCCTGCTGCGCGACGTTTCGTTTGAGGGATTTCTTCACCGCGTTTAATCCTAAGGGCAGCGGCAATTTTGTCTGCTGTTGCCACCAGATCCCCAAATCAAGAATCGGCAGCAGCCCGGCGTCATGGTAAGTCAGCTGCCACTCATGGATGACGAGCCCGGCATCCACCAGCCCATCCAGCACGGCCTGGGGAATTTGATGGAAGGGCACATCGACCGGCTCAAAACTCTGCACGGCCAGCCGCAGCAGCATGTACGCGGTCGTGTGTTGGCCGGGAATGGCGATGCGCTTGCCTTGAAGGTCCTGCGGCGTATAGCCATGCTTTGAGACGACCAACGGCCCGTAGCCTTGAGCCACGCTCGATCCTACCGACACGATCCAATACTGGTCCGCCAGCGACGGGTAGCTCGCCGTGGAAATGGCGGTCATGTCGAGCTCGCCGCGCAGCGCTCGCTGGTTGAGGGTTTGGATGTCTTCGATCACGTGCTCAAAGCGTAGGCCATTCATGGGGATGTGGCCGCCGCCAACACCATAGAACATGAACGCGTCGTCCATGTCCGGCGTATGCCCGACTCGGATCGTTCTAGGCCCACTCTTCATAGTGGAGTTTATCCTTCGGAACCCCGAAACCTTCCAGATCTCGGCAGACGGACTTAATCACTTCGCTCCAGCCGCAGAGATACAGTTCCTTCTTGGTGGAATCTTTCACATATTTCTGAAACGTCTGCTGCACGTGGCCGACCTCGCCGTGCCAGTCTTTCGGGCGGCTCACCGTCGGATAATAATGAAAGTTGCGCCGGGCACTGGCCCATTGCCGGAACTCCGATTCGTACAGCAGCGAATGCTCATAGCGCGTCCCGAAAAACAGCGAGATGTCCCCGGGGAAATTTTTGTAAAGCAGGTGGCGGATCATCGCGCGCAGGGGAGCCACACCCGTGCCGGTGGCGATGAACACCGGTTCATAATCCCACGGCTCCTTCAGCAAGAATTTCCCGTGCGGGCCGGAGAGCGAGATGGGTTCGCCGCCCTTGAGATTCCAAAAATAGGTGGAGGCGATGCCCGCCTCGACATGCTGGATGCACAGCTCGATGGTGGCCGGCTCATGAGGCGGGGAGGCGATAGAATAGGCCCGTTTGATCACGGCGCCGTTCTTGGGCACGTTGATAATCACGAACTGCCCGGCCTGAAACTCAATTGTCGGCGGCTCAACAAGCTTGATGCGAAAGCTTCGCACGTTGTGCGCAAGCGACTCGACCTGCTCGAGAACCCCGCGGAAATTCATCGCTGGCATGAGGGTATTGGAAAGTATTCATCGCGTTCGGGCGGTATTCTATCAAACCTTGACGGCCAAAGAAAGGTTTGTTACGGTACGGCGAAGCTCTATGGCCCCTCGCGCACAACGCCTGCAACGATTTCAGCGACGGCTGCTCGCCTGGTACCGCGTGCATCAGCGGGACCTGCCGTGGCGCAAGACGCGCGACCCGTACAAGATCCTGGTCTCGGAAATCATGCTCCAGCAGACGCAAGTCGATCGCGTCGCCCCCAAGTATGAGGAATTTCTGCGGCGGTACCCGACGCTTCAAGCGCTAGCCAAGGCGAAGACCGCCGAGCTGCGCCGTGTGTGGTATCCGCTGGGCTACAACATCCGCCCCATGCGGCTGAGAAACATTGCGCGGCAGACGGTGCGGCAGCACAACGGCAGGCTCCCGGATTCCCGCGACGGGCTGCTCGCGATGGAGGGGGTCGGCGAGTACACCGCCGGGGCGGTGCTGACGTTTGCCTTTGAGCAAGATGAGCCGATGCTCGATACGAACATCATGCGGCTGCTGGCGCGATATTTCGGGATCAAGGGCGAGGCGAAGAAGGGGCCAACGCAGCGTCGGCTGTGGCAGCTGGCCGAGGCGGTGATTCCAAAAGGGCAGGGCTACGACATCAACCAAGCGATGATGGATTTCGGCGCGATGGTCTGCACCGCCCGAGCCCCTCGCTGCGCGTCCTGCCCTTTGCGAGAGACCTGCCGCAGCTACCCCTGGCAACCCTCAAGGCGATATCAGATATGAAATGGCCATTTCATATCTGATATCGAACTGAGGGGATGAGAAGGAAGAGAAGAATCCACGCGGCTGTCGCGGTCATTACGCGGCGGGGGCGTATCCTCATTTGCCAGCGCCATCACCGCGATTCCTTCGGCGGCCTGTGGGAGTTTCCCGGCGGAAAACGGGAGCCGAGGGAATCATGGGAAGCGTGCCTCCGGCGTGAACTGTTTGAGGAAATCGGCGTGGCGGTGCGGGGCATCCGCACCTATGGCTGGATGCGCCACGAGTTTCATGACGGCATCGTGGTGTTCAAGGTGTTTCGGTGCCTGATCGCCGCGGGCCGTCCGCGGCCGCTGGATGCCCGCGCGCTGCGGTGGGTGGCCCCTCGGCAGCTGCTCCGCTACGAGTTTCCGCCCGCCAACCGCCGGTTGGTGGCGCGTTTAGCTGGCGGTTGACAGCGTCGAGTGGTATAATCGCACAACGGCTGAAGAGGAGGATTCGCATGATTACATTAACGGCTCCAGCGGCTCAGGAAGTCAAGCGTCTGATTGAGAAAGAGCAGAAGCCGAATCTCGGCTTGCGCATCGGGATCAAGGGCGGCGGCTGCTCCGGCATGACCTATGTGCTGGCCATCGATGAGGCGACGCCGAAGCAGTATGACACGGTGTTCGAGCAGGACGGGGTCAAGATCGTGATCGATGCCAAGAGCCATCTGTATCTTGATGGCACGACCATTGATTTCAAGACCAACTTGATGGGCGGGGGATTCGAGTTCAACAACCCGCTGGCGAAGAAAACCTGCGGTTGCGGCACGTCGTTCACCGCCTAACCTCAACGATTGCAGGTTCTCGACGCCTGATCCTTCTGCTCCGCAGGAAGAGCCAATAGTCCTTACCGTCCAGCAAGCCAATGCGCTCTTACCGAAGATTGCGCCGCTCCTTCAGCAATTGCAGGCCTTGCAGCGCTCCCTGATCTCAACCAATGAGCAGATCGAAGAGGCCAACCGCAGAGTTTCCGGCGGCAACGGCTATCCGATCGAGGCGCTGAAGCAGCAGATTCGCGAGCTGACGACGCATCAGCTCCAGCTCATCGAGAGCTTCCACTCAGCGCTCAGCCAATTGCAGGAGCTGGGGGCGTGGGTGAAGGATCTGCAGATGGGGCTCGTGGATTTTTATGGGATACGGAATGGGGAATATATCTGGCTGTGCTGGAAACTCGGAGAAGAACGCGTGGCCTACTGGCATCCGCTGGACGAAGGGTATGCCAACCGGCAACCGCTGTGATGAGAGTGATTGAGTGAGAAAGTGAGTAAGGGGATGCTGGAACAACTACAACATTTGCCGGCGTGGGCCAACCAGTTACTCTGGTCGGCCGCGATCCTCGGCGTGTCCTACCTGGTCGGCCGGTTCATGGCGCGGAGGATCTGCCAGCGCCTATCGGCTGTGGCAGCCAAGACGGCATGGAAATGGGATGAGTATGTCGTTGAGGCGCTGCAGCGCGGCATTCCCCTTTGGAGCCTCTTCCTGGGGTTCTACATCGCCGTCGGTTTGTGGAATCTCTCCGGATCCATCGTCACCGGGATCCACCGCGCAATTTACGTGGTCCTTTGGCTGTCGGTCACGTTCGTGTGCGCCGGGTTGGCCGGCAAGCTGGTCGTGCTCTACGGCAGCCAATTCCAGCACGCCATGCCGGTGACCAGCCTCACGCAAAATATCGCCAAGATCCTCATCACCCTGCTAGGGGTGCTGATGATCTTGCACAGCCTGGGCATTTCGATCGCTCCGCTGCTGACCGCATTGGGCGTGGGCGGGTTAGCCGTGGCTCTAGCGCTGCAGGATACGCTCTCCAACCTCTTCGCCGGATTTTATTTGACCGTGGAGAAACGCGTCCGGATGGGGGATTACATCAAGCTCAACAGCGGCGAAGAAGGGTATATTGAAGACATCGGCTGGCGGGCGACGCGCATCCGCATGCTGGCCAACAACACCATCCTTGTTCCCAACAGCAAGCTCGCCCAGGCCAACATTACGAACTTCAATTTGCCCAGCCGCGATTTAGCGGTCTTGGTGGAGGTGGGGGTTGATTACAGCAGCGATCTCTCACATGTTGAGCGCGTGACGGCTGAGGTGGGCCGTGACGTGATGAAGACCGTCGCCGGCGGAGTGCCGATGTTTGAGCCGTTCATCCGCTACCATACCTTTGGCGACTGGAGCATCCAGTTGACGGTCATCTTGCGCGCCAACGAATTCGTGGATCAATATCTCATTAAACATGAGTTCATCAAGCGGCTGCATGTTCGGTATCGGCAGGAGGGAATCACCATTCCATTTCCGACGCAAACCACCGTGTATAGCAAGCTCCCAGGCGCCCCTGATGTATGACTTGGTGCTCTTCGACCTGGGCGGCGTGGTGGTGGAAGTGAATTCGGATCAGCTCCTCCACCATGTCGCGCAGCTGACCGGCAAGTCCTTCGAAGAGGTCCAGGCGGTCATCTACCACAAGGACCTGCTGCTGCCCTTTGAGCTGGGACGGATCACGCCCCAGGCGTACTATGAGGGGCTGAAGGCGCAGCTGGCATTCTCCTGGACGTATGAGCAATTCGTGCGCGCTTGGAACAGCCTCTTTATTGAAAATACCGATGTCACCCAGCTGATGGAGCGGTTGCAGAAGCGGCATACGCTGATCGCCCTCTCCAACACGAACCGGCTGCACCTGATGCATATCCAGCAGCATTTTCCGTCGCTCACGGTGTTTCATGACTGGATCGCCTCCTCTGATGTGGGCATGCGAAAGCCTGATCCGGAGATTTATCACCTGGCGGTTCGGCGAGGGGGGGCGCGCGTTGAGCGGACCATCTACATCGATGACCGGCCCGAGCTGGTTCAGGCCGGGCGGAACGTGGGCTTGCAGGCGATTCGTTTCGAAAACAGCCAGCAGCTTGAGGAAGAACTCAGGGCTCTGGGAGTGAATGTGTAATGCGCAGCGATCGGGGCGCAATCATAATGATGTATTGACAAGCGCGTTGTCACCTGCGAAGATGGCACAGTATTCATGGCCATCCAGAGAACCAGGGGACGAGCCGCCAGGTGGTGCGTCGCGACGTTAGTCGTGGCGCTATTTCTTTCTGGGCCGTCCGTGCCGGCTCAGGAGACGGAGAGCGAAGTCCCGGCGCGCGAGACGGCCGCGAAGACGAAAGCCAAGCAGGTCGCTGAGGAAGCGCGCGCCAGGCTCGCGGTTGAGACGCGTGAGCCGGTCACCTTCGCGCAGGTCCTCGCCGATTCCGACAACATCGATCTGAACTTCCGCTACGCCAAAGCCCAGGTGGCGCGCGGCGATGTGCTGGGCGCGGCCGCCACCCTGGAACGCATCCTCCTGCTCGATCCGAGTCTCGCTCATGTGCGGCTCTTCTATGGGATCGTGCTCTTCCGCCTCGACAACCTCGATGAAGCCGAGCGCACGCTCAAGGGGATCCGCGATCAGCCGATGCCAAGCTCCCTCCGCCAGGAAATCGACGACTATCTCCGTCAGATCCGGCGGCGGCGGCAAGCCACGCGATGGTCGTCCAGCCTGAGCCTCGGGTACGGGTTCGACACGAACCGCAACGCCTCTCCCTCCTCGAAGCATCGGCTCTTCAGCGATGCGGCGCTGGGGGTTCCGGACAGTTCCAAGAAACGGCGAGACACCAGCCTCTTGGTCATTCAGAACATCGATGTCGCGCATGACCTCGGCGTTCAAGCCGGCCACCAGCTCATCGGCTCCTTCAACTACTTTCTCGGGGAGCAAACGGCTGCGGATGACCTGGATCTGCAGGCATTTGCCTTTGAGGTGGGGGGTGTGTTCAAGCATTGGCTCGCCGAGGCGACGTCGACCGGGTTTTCCGATCACATCATGCTCTCCCGGGAGACGTACCTGCGCACGCGCGGCGTCCGCACGCTCCTCACGCGAAACCTCGCCAAGCGCTTCCAGACGTTCCTCTCGACGGAGTGGGCGCGTGAAGAATACCGGGGGATCACGGAGAACGCGGTGGCCGGCGAGCGCACCGGCGATCGCGTGACCATCAACGGGGGAGGCGAGTATGCGTTGAGCCCCACCATGAGGCTCGCCGGCTCGTTGGCGTATGAGAAAAAGAACGCGAAGGTCGATTACTGGCGGTACGATGGATGGGGGCTGACCGGCAGCCACACGTGGCTGCTGGGTAGGGGGCAGTTTCTCATCAACTCGATCGGCTTTGATGTGAATCTGTATGACGGTCCCGACCGGGCGATCAGCGCGCAGACCCGCCAAGATAAGGAGCTGCGTGTCCGGGTGACGTACGGGGCTCCCCTCGCGCTTTTTGGCGCCGGCAAAATCCTGCCAAAACTGGTCTACGACAATCTGACCGCGACCTTCACCTTTGAGCAATTTCGCGCGTTGTCCAACATCACGAACTACACCTACTCCAATTCGAAGTATCTCATGATGCTGACCAAGAAGGTGGAGTTCTAGCCAAATCGTGGAGGCACGATGAGACGGTGGATATGCGCCCTGGTAGGAATAAGCCTTTTCGGCAGCCTCACAATCGCTGAAGCGCAGACGGCTCCACCCCCCGACCGTATCGGTGTGGCCGCAGCCGTCCGAGGCGGGGTTCAGCTTCAGCGTCCAGGCCAGGCCGTGGGCCAAGTCCTCCAGACCGGCCAGCCGATCTTCCTCGGGGAGCGGATCACCACCAACGCCCAGGGCCAGCTGCAGATTCTCCTCTTAGATGAGACGGTCTTCACGATCGGGCCGAACAGCGCGCTGGTCATCGATACCTTCATCTATGATCCCCGGACGAACGCGGGGAAAATCAGCGCGCAAGCCCTCCAAGGGGTTTTCCGGTTCGTGACCGGCAAGATCGCCCGGCGACGCCCCAGCGACATGGAGGTGAAGCTCCCCGTTGGAGTCATCGGCATCCGCGGGACGATCGTCGCCGGCCGCATCGAGGGGAGCCAATCCAAGGTCGTGCTCCTCGGCCCGGGCCCCAAGAACAACACCGGCGAGCGGCCGGGCCAGATCACGGTGAGCAATCGAGTCGGGAACGTCACGCATGAGGTCACCGTCACCCGCCCCGGTTTCGGGACGACCATCGCAGGGCCGGATGCGCTCCCGACTCCGCCCGCGGCTGTGCCTCCGGCCGAGCTCGATGCCTTGACCAGCGCCCTCGCTGCGCCGGCGGCTCAAGCGCCCGCACCGGCCGCCGCGGATCCCGCGGCCGCCGCAGGCGCCTCCATGACCCGGCAGGCCGGGCAGGATCTTGCCGTGGCACTCACCAAACTCACGGAGACCAAGACGACGACGGACATCAGCCAAGACCTTGGGGACGAATCAACGACCTCCGCGACCCAGGTGGCGTCCCAGAGCGTGGCGATCGCGGATGGGATCTCGACAAAGGACCAGCTCCGGACGATCGAAACAGGGGTGTTCAGCTACCAACACACTGGGGCGGTCGGGTCATTTGTTCAAACCCGAGACAGCGGCTCGGCCGTGAACATTCAAGGGACGGTGACGGTGAAGGTGGATATTGATTTTGGGGCGCGGACCATCGGAGGCGGCAACTCGAGTCTGACGGTCGATACCTCAAGTTTCTTGGGAAGCATCTTCAAATCTGAAACAATCGAAGCACAGTCATTCAACTCAGGGTCAGGCAACGCGACCTTCACCGACACGAGTAGCGATGGGGTGTTGACGGGAACGTTGACGCTCAATAACTCCGGAGGGGTCGTCGCCGCCACAGCGACCGGGGAGGCCACGTATGATTCCCTCGGTAGCACGGTGGGTTCGACAGGCTCGTTTACGATGACCAAACAAGCCGGGGCGTCCTAAAGCGGACGCTTGGCGAGGGCCGTCACTTCGTCTGCGCCACAAACACGCCGTCCCACTCCTCGCCCGGCGGGTTGGTTTGGTAAGCGTTAATCCGCTCCCGATACACCGCGTAAAACACCCGCAGGCGCGTTTTGGGGGTATCGAACTTCAGGCACTCCTCAAGCCATCGTTTCGCCTCGTCCCACTGCCGCGCGCGATAGGCGGCGAGCATCCGGCCGTGAGCCGCCTCAAGCGCGGGAAATCCATCGCTGAGTTTAAGCGTTTCATCCCCCAAGAGCCCGTAGATGCGTGTTGGTTTTGTCTTGCCCTTAACCCTGATGAGGTCGAGCTCTAACACGGTCAGATCCTGCACGGCCTCGGCGGTCGCCGGACCGATCACGATATCCGTCCGGTAGACTTTGGATTGCCCCTCCAGGCGAGAGGCCAGGTTCACGTCATCCCCCAGCACGGAGTAGTTGAAGCACTGGTCCGAGCCCAGGTTCCCCACGCAGCACTCCCCGGTATTAATACCGATGCCGATATGCACGGTGATCGCCTGTCGTCCGGCCGCTTCGGCTTCCGCCCTGAGGCGGCGGTTCCATGTCACCAGATACGCGCGCATCGCGAGGGCCGCTTGAGCGGCGTGCCGCGTGTGCTGAGGATCATCCAGCGGCGCATTCCAGAAGGCCATGATGCAGTCGCCGATGTATTTGTCGATCGTGCCGAAATGCTCTTGGATCACTTGGGTCATGGGGGTCAAAAACCGGTTCATGAATTTGGTGAGCGCTTCGGCGTCGAACTGCTCGGCGATCGTCGTGAATCCCCGGATGTCGGCGAAGAGCAGCGTCATGGCCTTCAGCTCCCCTCCGAGCCGCAGCAGTTTGGGGTTCTCGGCCAAGCGCTTGACCAGGACAGGGGACAGGTACCGGCTGAACGCCTGCCGCACCCACCGGCGCTCCCGCTCCGTCTGCAGGAAGATCATCAGCGACCCCGCAAGATAGATCAGCACGACCGCCAGGGACGGGACGATCGGATCCAGCAGCCACCGCAGATGCGTGAAGGCAGCCCACGACGCGCCGCAGGCTCCAAGGATCGCCGTGAGGGCCAGCGCCGCGCACCACGCCGGGCCGATCCACGGCAGCAGGATGATGAGGCCGATGCCCAGGATCAGCACGTAGATCAGCTCAGCCCCGTCGGCCCAATCAGGCCGCAGAAGGAACTCCTGAAGGAGGATCTGCTCAGCGCACTGGGCGTGCACCTCCACCCCGGCGGCCACAGGATTCAGCGGAGTGGTGCGCAGGTCCTTCAGCCCGGCGGCGCTCGTGCCGATGAACACGATGTGGCCTGAAATCTTCGCCGGGTCCGCGGTGTCGGCCAAGACGCGCCAGGCCGGGAGAAACCGCTCCGCGACCGGCCCGGTGTCGTAGAGCCATAACCGTCCCTGGGCGTCGCTCGGAATGGTCATGGAGCCGATCTTCAGATGCGTGACTCCGGTCCGCGTTCCGAGGCTGAATTGGCCGCTCGCCCCCGACGATTTGACGAGATAAGTCGACGCACCCTGCGTGACGCGGATGGCTTCTGCGACGAGGGACGGGTGCAGGCGATCGCGAAGCCGGAACGCCAACGGGACCCGCCGGATGATCCCGTCGCGATCCGCCAGGATGGTGAAGCTGCCGTTTCCGGATGCCGCCGCCTCGAGGGCCGGCAGGTTCACCACCGCGGCTTGGAACGGATGAAGGAACTGGCGCGGATCGTCTCCCGCGTGCGCGAAGGCGGCTTTCAACGCGGGCTCGTGGGTATTGACGCCTTCCGTCAACACGAACCCCGTGACCACCGGGGCGGCGCTGATGGCTTGAGCGAAGAGGGCGTCATGGTCGGGGAGCTCCTGCACGCGTTCGCGCAGGGCCTCAACCGCAGGGGTGGCCGGCCAGAGGGAAAGGATCTGGGCGGGAGCGGTGCGATCCGGCTCGGCAAACACGATGTCAAACACGATGGCCGCGGCGTTCAGCTCGCGCAGGCGGGTGACCAGTTGAGCGATCTGGGTGCGCGGCCACGGCCATTGCCCGAGCCGAGCGAGGCTCTCATCGTCCACATCGACGATCCGCACCGAAACCTGCCGGTAGGGCCGAGGATGAAGGCGCTGCAGGGTATCGAAAATTTTGAGCTGGAATTCCTGCAGCAGCGGGGGATTGGCGATGCGCAGCGCGCAGACCGCCAGCAGCACGATGGACGGTAGAAGAACGCGGGCCCCTCGCTTCATGGTGTTGCGAGCTCACATCAGAACGTTCGAGTCAACCCAACCTCAAAGTAATCGTTGCGATTCCATCGGCCGAACGCCGTATCGGCAGCGCCGCCGAAAACCGCCGCTTGAGCTTTCCAGGTGAGATTGTAGTTCGGCTTGTACTCGAGGGCGAAGATCTGGGTATAATCCCCGGTGGTGAAGTTTCTCACACCGCCGACGCGAAACGTCAGCTTATCGGTGGGTATTACGTCGACCCGAAAGAGGAGCGAATTGCGAAACGGCCTCGCTTGCGACGAATTCACCGGGGTGCCCGCGTTATCCTGTTGGCCGGTGACCCATTCGCCGGCGTACTCCACCACGGGGGAGATTTCATCAAACCCGATCCGCTCGGCCCAGGCGGTCTCGCGGTACGTCGCCCCGATGACATACCGCACGAAATTCTGATCAGCATTCTCATCCGTCATCTGGTAGAGGCTCTCTCCGTGGAGCTCCAGTCCGCCTTGAGTTTTCGCAGCGCCAGCCGATAACGTCACGGCGGAGGGAATTTCAAGAGAAAACTCGTTCTCCGAGGGGTTCTGGATCGTCTGGAATTGCCCCGGGCCATAATGCGCGGTCAGGAAGTAGTCGAGGCTGGTGGCCACCCCTGTGTATTTCAAGAGAAAACCCGGCCGGTTTCGAAACACCGTCCGAACATTCGCGCCCTCCGGGGCGGTGAGCCCTGTCGCCCCGCCGCCTGAGCTTGAGCTCGATGACGTCGTCGAGAAGTTCTCGCCGGATTCTCCGACCCATCGCGAGCTGCGAAACGGCGAGGTCGAGCGCTCCTCAAAGGGGAGGATGGAGAACCGCAGCGTGTTGTCGCCCAAGAACCAGTCCAGGCTCGTCTGCCAGGCTCCCAGGTCATCAGGGTGCATCGGGTTCGTCAGGTTGAGGACCCGATACCGATTGGCGGGCGAGTGCAGCGTTGAGAGGCTCACCGTGATCGGCGCTCGGCCCAGGAGAAGGGCAAACCGATCCGCGGTGTAGCGAAGGCTGGCCTCTTTGAAATCCACGTACCGGGCATACGGTTTCTCGGAATCTGGGGAGGCGAAGACGCCGCGGAATTCATCGTGAAAGCCTGAATAGGCCGTGTAGAGTGCGAGCTTCAGCATCAGCCCATCGGCGAGTGTGGCTTGCGACTTGGCCAGAGCTTTGGTCCAGAAGATCACCGCCTTGTCGTCCACGATCAAGTCCGGGCTTGAGACGAACGTCTGAGGGAAGAAGCTCGTGAAGATATCGACGGTGTATGTCGCACCCTTGACGAAGTCTTTGAGCGGGTGGCGGTCGGCGTCTGCTCCCGCCGGGGAGGGGAAGCCTGCTAGTGCTAGCGCTGCCAGGCCCCACCAGGCCGCCCGCCTACGCATCCGCAACGCCAAGCTGGGTTGTCCGGGCATGCATGTTGGCCAGGCGGCTTCCTAAGATCCGGCTGATGTTCAGGTTCAGGCGGGCCGCAATGTTCGGATACCAGCGCAGGACTTTCTGAACGCTGGGGAAGTCGAGTTTCAGCAGGGTGGTATCGCTGGTGGCGCGCACCGTGGACGTGCGCTCGATCTCCTGGGTGTATCCGACCTCGCCAAAGATTTCTCCAGCGCCCAAGGTGGAGACCTTCTGCGCGCCTGCCCCATGGGCCCGCAGCACATCCACCGAGCCGGTCAGCACCATGTACATGCTGCGCCCGCGAGCGCCCTGCACGATCACATCGGATCCCTTTGGAACCGTCACGAGCTCGGAGAGCAAGATGGTCTTCTTGATCTGGAAGGGCCGCATGCCCTCGAAGAGCGGGCTATGGGCCAACACCTCGCGTCCCACTTTCAGGCCGATGATCTCCCAGATGCCGACGAGCCGGATATGCTTCAAGAGGATCGGCGTGATCGTCATGTCCGTCAAGAGCCCCACCACCATCGTGACGGCTGAGAGCAGGCCAAACTGCTCGACGATGGAGAACTTCGAGATCATGAGGATCGCAAACCCCAAGGCTAGCGAGACCGTCGTGGCGATGACCGGCACGGCTTCCCCCCAGATCGTCCGTTGCAGCGCCTCGTCAAGGTCCGCCGTTTTCTTGCGCTCGTCGTTAAACCGGGCCAGCAGATGCGTGGTGTCATCCACCGCAATCCCAATCGCGATGCACGCCACCATGGTCGTGCCGGGATTCAAAGGGATGCCTAAGATGGCCATGAGCCCAAAGTTGATGATGATGGGAATGATATTGGGCACGAGGGAGACGACGCCGGCCAGCATCGTGGTGTAGAGGAATGACATGATCACGAAGATGACGCTGATCAGCATTCCGAGCGACTGGATCTCTCCGGTGAACAGCGATTCAGCGGCTTGGTTGATCATCAAGTTCTCGCCCGTGAGGCGGAAGGTGATGTGCGGGCCGAGAATTTTCGGCAGCTCTTCCCGGAGCCGCACCAGCCGGCTGTTGAGGGAATGGGAGTCGGAGAAGTGATGACGGACGATCGTGTTCGCCACGCGGTAGTCGTGATTGGCGTACTGCTCAAGATCCTCCCGCTGGAAGAACAACAGGTACTGCTCGATCAAATCCTGCCGGTCCGGCACTCGGTGAAACGCCGCGTCCCCCTGGTGCATTTCCCGGTTGACGAGGGCTAAGCAGTTGGCGAGCGAGACCGTCTTGTCAAACCCCAGCTCGGCCAGGAGGCCATCGATGTGCTCGATCTTCTTCATTTCTTCAGGGCGTTTGAACGCGTTGGCTTCCTTCGCTTCCAGCGTCAAGAAGAAGACCGACATGCCGGCAAGGTCCCGGTGCAGGGTATCGGCATCACGAATCAGGGGGGTGCCGGCTTTAAAATAGGAGAGCGGATCATTGGTCACCTGGACGCTAAAAGAGAGGTAGGCGAACACGACCAGGATCACCGCCATGACCGCCACGATGGTCTTCTGGAATCGGGCGGAGAGAAACCCGAGCCCCCCGACAATCGCTCCCACGATGCCCTTCGGTTTCTCATGCTCCTCAACAGGGTGGATGGTTTTCGGCGAGAAGAAACTGATGGCCAGCGGAATGAAGAGCACCGTGGCGAAGAAGCTCGCGGCCATGCCGAAGGAGCTGGCGTAGGCAAACTGCTTGATGAGGATGATCTGGTTAAAGGCGTTGGCATAAAAGCCGAGGACGGTGGTGAACGTATTCAGGGTGACGGGCAGCGCGATCTTTTTCGCCATGAACCGGATGGCTTGCTGCCGATCCCCGCGGCCAGTGCTCGCCAGCTCATGGAGGTACTCCGAGAGCATATGCGTATCTTCAGCCGACCCAATGACGATCAAAAGGGTGGGCAGCAGCGCGGTCAGCAGGCTGACGGGCAGCCCCACCAATCCCATGAACCCGAGCGTCCACAGCACGCTCAGCGCGGCGGTCATCAGGGGCAAGACCCCGGCGATGCCAGCACCGACGAAGAGGAAAATGGTCACCATGAGAATCGCCGTGGCCAGCGGGGTGAGGCGGAAGATGTCGCTGAACATCGCGTGCTCAATCTCATAGTTGAGCCGCGGCGGGCCGATCTGGAAGACCTCGTCGAAGTTCTTTCGCAGCGGCGCGATGCGCTGCTCGATCGTGTTGAAGAACTTGCGGTTGAAGGTCGGATCGCGGCGGTCGCGGCGGACGGTGAGAATGACCGCGGTCACGCGTCCGTCCTCGGAGATCACGTTGCGCTTCAGGAGCGGGCTGTAGAGCGCATCCGCTTTCGCTTTAAGGAGCTCCTCAGGGTCTTCGGGAGCGGTATCGAGCAGGGGGCTGATTTCGAGGAGCCCCTCTCGGTCTTGGATATTCAGGGAGCTAAACAGGCTCTCCACTTTTTCGACCGGCTCCAAGTCGGAGAGGCCCGAGACGAGCTCCTCGATCTGCCGCAGCCGCTGGGTCGTGAAGAGCGCATCATCCCGGAGGTAGATGATCGTCGTGTTATCAGAGCCGAACTCCGCAATGGTGCGCTCGTAATCCGGATAGGTCGGATCATTCGCGCTCATGAAACTGTCGTAGTTGGCGTCGACCCGCAGCTTCGTAATGCCGTAGATGGCCACACCCGTCACCGCGGCGAGGATCAGCACCGTGGCCAGCCGGTGGCGGCCGCCGAACGTGAAGAATTTCTCAAGCATCATCATGGGCTCCCGCGGCTCAGCGCATATGCTGGCCGGATGTCAAGAAGCGTTGCTGGAAGAGTTCTTCAGGCGCTGCGGCCTCTTCGAGCTTTCGCGTCTCCACCTGGACGTGCGTCGCGTGGCCGTTGCTGAAGTTCTCCATGTTGGTGGTCTTTGCCCGCCACATGTCCCCTCCGACGCTCTCCAGGTTGCCAGCACTCTGCCGCTTCACGAGCTTGCCCTGCTTGTCGTAATAGTCGGTTCGTATGACGAAGAAATTATCGTGGCGCACCCAGACCACGCGCTTTTGGTATCCGCTCTCCTTGGCGAACGCGGCGTCCGCCGGGGTGATCTCCACGACGTAGTGTGTTGCGCCCTCAAGCGTCTCATCAGGCAGCCGCGCATAGGTGAATTTCTCGCGCGATTCCGAGACCAGATCCTCGTAGGTGAAGTCGGTGCCCATGAAGTAATTTTTCTTGCTCCCCTTGGCGATGCGCTTGACCTGGTCGCCTTGGGCGGGCAGGTACAGCCACTGATCATCATCCGCTGCCTCATGCTGCCACGTCAGCAGGGCCACTCCCTTTACCCCCGGAGGGCTGTCAAACACAATGAGATACTTAAACTGGCCATCCGCCCCTTTGCGGGCGTACCGGCGCGTGTCGCGGAGCTCCCGGTTGCCCTTCTTGTCGATGAGGGTCATGATCTGCTGCTCAAAGTCGTACGGCGCCTCATGCCGGTCAATCGCCTGATCGATAATTTGCCGGCCGCTCAGCTCCTCCGCCCTCAGCGGGGCAGCCATGGCCAACATGACCGTGAGGCCAATCAGCGCGCGTTTCATCCTTCACCTCCGTGGACTATGCCGCGACCAGGTCGCGAAGTTTCGCCAATTGCTCTGGCGTACAACACACAATCAGGCCGTTCCCCTCTCGGAGCGGCCATTCCGGGCTCGGGTTGATCTCGAACGTTCCATCCTTGCTGATCGCGATCGGGAGCAGTCCGGTTTGCTCGTAGACGCCGGCCTCTTTAAGCCGCCGCCCGGCGAGCTTTGACCCTGCGGGCAGGAGGACTTCCTCCACCCTCACCGTTCCATTGTTCGCGCGCAGCATCGTATCCAGGAATGACACCACGGTCGGCCGCACCATCTCAGAAGCCAACCGCATCGCGCCGATGAAATTCGGCGATACGGCGACATCAGCGCCGGCTTTCGAGAGCTTCATCCGCGACTCTTGCTCGATGACCTTCGAGACGATGCGAAGCCGAGGGTTCAGCGCGCGAGCCGTTAAGACCACAAATACGTTATCTCGGTCTTCCGGGAGCGCGCAGATCAACCCCTTCGCTTCCTTGACCTCCGCTTGGATGAGCGTCTCATCTTGGGTCGGATCTCCCTGGATGGAGAGGATCGGGCCGAGCTTCTCCATCGCCTTGATCCGTTCGGGGTCCTTATCGATGATGAGAAACGGCACGCCGGATTTCAGGAACTCCTCCGCGATGTGGCGCCCGGTTTCTCCCACGCCGCAGAGGATGATGTGATCGCTCAGCTTCCGGATGGCAGCTTCCATTTTTCTCCTCCCGATGAGATTTGTCAGTGTGCCTTCGACAACGAAGGCGGTGGCCGCGGTGACCCCGAAGGTGAGCACCCCCACGCCCAACATGATGAGGAAGATGGTAAAGACTCGCCCGGCGGGGGAGAGCGGGTGGGTTTCGCCGTACCCGACGGTGGCAAGCGTGATCACCGTCATGTACAAGGCATCGAGGGTGTTCCAGCCTTCGATGAGACGGTACCCGATGGTGCCGATGAGGACCGCGGCGAAAAGGAGGACGAGCGCGGAACGCAGCCTACGACTCAGCCCGTCCATTGGTTAGTATGAGTCTACCATAGCCCCCAAAGAGGTCAACTCTTCGCGCCACGCCTCTCAAGCCAGCTTATGTTATAGTACGAACATGGCCTTCTCGGAACCGCCCCGCCGGCGGATCAACGCGCTTGGGCTGCCGGTCCTGCTCGTCGGTATTGGGTTGTGGGCCTACCACAATAGTTTTCGAGGGGCCTTCCTCTTCGACGACCACCGGCACATTCTCAACAACGTCAACGTCCGCGAACCCTCTCCGCCGTGGGCCTGCCTGGCAGAGTCCGCGCGGCCGATCGTCGATTGCTCATTCACCCTCAACTATGCTTTGGCCGGGGCGCAGCCCTTCACCTACCATGCCGTGAATCTCGCGATTCATCTGCTCGCCGGTTTGCTCCTCTTTGGCCTGGTGCGCCGGACCCTCGAAACATCCCGCCTTGCAACACGCTTTGGGAAATCAGCGCCGTGGTTGGCGCTGGCCACGGCGCTCCTGTGGGTCGTGCACCCTCTGCAGACTCAGAGCGTCACCTACATCGTGCAGCGGGCAGAGTCGCTGATGGGTTTGTGCTATGTCGCGACGATTTATTGCCTATGCCGCTCGGCGACGTCGTCGAGCGCACGGCGGTGGGAGGCGCTGGCCGTGCTCGCCTGCGGCGCCGGCATGGCCAGCAAGCTGGATATGATGACGGCGCCGCTGACGGCGCTGCTCTATGACCGCGTGTTTTTTTCCGGATCGGTGCGGCAGGCCTTACGCAAGCGGCCGCTTCTCTACCTGGGATTGTTCGCCTCGATGGGCCTTGGGATGTATCTGGCCATCGTGCCGATAGGCAAGAGCCTTCTGCTCCCCGGCCTTCGGCTTTCGCCTCCGACGATTCTGGGCTATGCAGGCACACAGCCGCAGATCATCCTTCACTACCTGAAATTATCCCTCTGGCCCCATCCGCTCGTGTTTGACTACCTCTGGCCGGTGGCGACGACCATCAACGCGATCCTCTGGCCGTCGCTGGCGGTCGGTGCTCTGGGGCTGGCGGCGCTGTGGGCGCTTCGGCGCCGTCCGCCGGTCGGGTTTCTTGGCGCGTGGGTGTTTCTGACACTCGCGCCGTCATCGAGCGTTCTTCCCATCGCGGATCTTGCGGTTGAGCATCGCATGTACCTGGCCTTGGCGGCTGTCATGATGCTCCTCGTACTTGCTGGATACTCGTGCTTTCGTGGGAAAATCGCGCTGGTGGTCCTGGTGGGGCTTGCGGCGATCTATGGAACCCTGACGATTCGGCGCAACGCCGATTATGCCAGCGAATGGCGCATGTGGAACGATGTGCTAACGAAACGGCCAAATCATTTCCGCGCGCTCAGCAGCCTCGGCGATCTCATGCGACGCGAGGGCAGACTGGATGAGGCTGTTGCGTACTATACGCAAGCACTACGCGTGATCCCGGATCACCCGGAGGCGCATTTCAATTTGGGGTTTGTGCTCATCCGGCAACGGAACCTTGCCGAAGCCATCGAGCATTACCGGCGGGCGCTTGAGCTCTATCCCGAGTACCCGGAGGCGCATAACAACCTCGGCATCGCCTTAAAAGCGAGCGGCAAGCTCGATGAGGCCATGGCGCAGTACCGCGAGGCGCTTCGGCTGCGGCCAGATTATGCCGACGCGCATTTCAATGCCGCGAACGTGCTCTTCGAGCAGGGAAAGATCGAGGAAGCGAAACGGGAATACGAAACCACGCTCAGCCTTCAGCCGGCCTATGCCCAGTATAGGGAAGCCAAGCAGATGGTCGCGGTTCTCAGCCGCTAGGACGGAGCGCGCGAGCGTGAGAGCCCATAGAGAGGAATGGCCAGCAAGAGCAAGCCGAAGCCGAAGAGGGCTTCGTGCGGTTCTTTCAGGCACGTATTGATCACGAAGCCGGTCATGACAATCAGAAAGATCAGCGGAGCCGCAGGATATCCCCATGTCCGATACGGGCGCGGAGCCTCGGGCTGTCGTCGACGCAAGATCATCACCCCGAGCACGGCCATCAGATAAAACACCGAAATGACGACGGTGGAATACGTCATGATTTGGTCGAGCGTCTTCGTAAACACCAGCAGAATGGCGAGTGCCGCGTTGATCCACAATGCGCGCGAGGGCGTATGGAAGGTTGGATGGATCACTCCCACGGTCTTCAAGAGCGCGTGGTCTTTGCCCATCGCATAAAGAATCCTCCCGCTGGTTAGAATATACCCGTTGAGCGCGCCAAAGGCTGAGCAGGCGATCATGCCGGCGATGAAGACCGCCCCGCTAGCACCAATCGCTTGCTGCATGACCTGGGAGGCGACCAGCGGTGTTGTGGGAAGCTGCTCGATGGGGATGCACAGCAGGTAGCTGGCGTTGACGAGCAGATACAGCGCTGTGGTCAGCAGCAGCCCTTGAATGATGGCTCGCGGGACGTTTTTTGTCGGCTGCTTCACCTCGTCAGCCACGTAGGCGGCCTCGGTCCACCCCCCGTACGTCCAGAGCACGAAGACCAGCGCAATGCCAAGCGACGACCAGGTTCCCGCGGTGATAGGCGGCAGGCGCCAGTCAACGGCTACGGCTCGATGCGTTGCGATCGCTGAGATCCCAGCGACAATCAGCGACCCTAAGGCCAGCGCCTTCAATCCCGTGAACAGATTTTGCGTCGCGGTGCCCCACCGCACGCCGGCGACATTCACCACGGTCAGCAGCACAATTCCTCCGGCCGCGATCCATGGCAGCCACGCCGCATCGAATGCGGCGATCCGCCGCGCATATTCGGCGAAGACGTAGCCCAAAATCGCGATCGTGCCGGTCCGCTCGATGAACACCTTGGTCCAACCGAACGAAAAGCCGGCGAATCGCCCGTAGATGTTGGTGAGGTAGACGTAGTCCCCTCCACTCGACGGAAACATCGCCGCCAGCTCCGCATAACAGAGCGCTCCGCACAGCGAGACGATGCCGCCGATGACCCAGACGGCCAACATCAGCGATGGCGAAGACAGCTGTGCCGCGATCGAGCTTGCGGTGCGGAAGATCCCGACGCCGACGATGCAGCCGATGACCAGCATCGTCGCATCGCCCAGCCCCAGCGCGCGAGCAAGCGTCGGCTGGCTCGCCGTCTGTGGCGTTACTGGGGCTTTGACTGCACCTGGAGACTCTCGAAGAGTTGGCGTTGTTGTTTCTCCTGGCAGGGACTGCAACTGGCCGCTTCAAAATGCCAGTGCCATGGTTCGTACGCCGTATGGTATGGGTTATCCTTAGGATAGGAAAGGACAAAACCAAACACTTGGGCATATTGTTGCAGCCAACGAAACTCTGGAAGCGCCTCAAATGCCTCCGGATGATCTTCGCCATTGATGCCGGCCTCGTTGATGAAGTCGACTGCTTGCCGCGGAGGGTAGCCATGCTCGCTATGGCCAGGCAATGCCACGAAGCGGTTGGTTTCCTTGATCGAGTACTCATGCTTCGGCATGTAAAAAAGGAAGAGATACAGTTGATAGGCCGGAGAACGGTACCCGGACTCAATCAGCAGACGCTTGCCGATCTGTTGCTGCATGGCGCCCATCATCCGCAGATACGCCTCCAGCGCCGGCTTGGGCAGATACTGAGGTTCGATTGGTTGCTCCGCTCCGTCTTTGAGGATCGCTTGCGGGCCGACCGGCGCTAAATCCGCTGCCGGAGCTTCGCCGAAATAATGGCTGGTTGCCCCGAGGGTTTCGCCTTTGAGCGCGCGGAACTCATCAAGAAATTGCCGTTGTGCAGGCGACAGCGGCTCGTACAGCGCTTCCCAGGAGAGGATGATGGCGGTGCCGTCTTGCTTCTTAGCGTTGATGGGATCTTCAAGAGTCTTGAGGACTGACTCAAGGATTTCAATCTCTTGCGGCTCTAGCCGGTCGACATTCAACGCCCAGCCGGGCGGGGAGGCCAACAGCCAAACGGCTGCCGCCATCACCGGCAGCAGCCGTCTCGCTGAAGATGCGAACGTCGTTGCGACTATCGTTTCTTGCTCTGAAGTTGCTGGATCACGTCATTCACCCACCGGCCGGCGATGTCCTTGCAGCCGAGGCCGAAGGCGATCGCGCAGCCAAGGCTGATCCCGGCGAGAATGATCAGAAACACCTCGCCGAAGAACGGGATCTGCAGCTGCTGCAGCGATGCCACGATCGCGAAGGCCACCACCACGACTTGCACGGACTGCCCCAACAGGTGCGGCTGCCCCAAGCCGGCGTTGCTGGCCGCGGTGCGCACGGTCGTCGAGAGGAAGACCGCCGCAAACACCCCCACCACCAGGATGAACAAGGCGGCGATCACGTTCGGCAGGAACGTCACCACGGATTGGAGCAGCTGCGCGGCGACGGTCAGCTGCAGCGCATTGAACACGACCATCAGCACCGCCAGCATCACGAGCCAGTAGACGATGAGCCCGATGAGCTCTGAGAACTTTCGCTTGATGCCTCCCTTGGCGAGCACGTCGCTGAGTTGGATCTGGTCGGCCAGCTTATCCAGCGCAATCGTTTTGAGGACGCGCGTGACGATGTTTTGAATCAACACCGCCAC
>JACQWM010000038.1 GCA_016209275.1 Candidatus Omnitrophota bacterium | reverse complement strand
TTCCACCCCTGCTGCTGGGCTGCCTCAAGCAGATATCCCCCACCAGGACCAAACTCGAGCAGCCGTCCCGGCGATTGAAGGCCTGCCAAGTGCCTCCATTCCGCCAATTGGCGCTTCGCTAACTCTGTGCGACGCTGGTGTTCCTTGGGTGAAAATGCCCTAATTCCCTTCTGATCCGTTGCGACCTCGCCATCCATGAAGTAGTGGCTAGAGTAGAGCGTGTCGTAATATCGACCGCCTGGTTGTGGCGCGAGCCACATCAATCCATCTGTCTTATGCCGCACGACGCGCATTTCAACCCCGTTGAGAACGACTGAACCTACCACATCATCGTACGGCTGGCCATCCAACGGGCAGGCGACATCATGCAAGTCATTCACATCGATTGTCACATCCGCTAGCGAGGTATCCAGTAATGGCGGCACATCTGTAGAAGGACTCGCAAGCGCTGGTTCCTTGAGCACCTGACTCAGGACGGCATCAATATTGAAGAGCTCCGGAGGAAGAGGTAAGCCAAGAGACTGAATAAGTGCCTCCACTTGACTGCTCGGGAGAGCATGGAAAACGCGCGCTGTCTCCTCAGCGGTCGAGGCCCCATAGACGCGGGCATCTGTGAGATATGCTAGCAGCGCGCGTAGTGTCACGTGGAAACTGAGCGTGCGATCCAGCGTCGCCAGAACACGTTGGCCAAACTGTTGATCATCGTAATCGTTGTCTGCGGCGGCAAGGAGATGAAGAACGGCTCGGCGAATCGCTGCTGGCTGTGCGCTAAACTCGTAGAGGTCAAGGAGGGTAATGACAAGTTCCTCAATTGCCGGAGGTCCGCGATAGCCATGCGACTTGACAAAGACATGACGCAATTCATGCTGAATAGTCATTGCCAGCAACTCACGCGCGCCTGGAACATTCCTTGCCACTAGCCGGATAATGTCGATATCGAAGGTAAGGGTTCCGGGACCTTCTCGCGTAAAATGGGCGAGCCGGTCGTTGCCATCCATGATGACAAGGCGCGTGCCTTCAATCGGACAGCTAGCACACACCAGCGGCTTCAAATCCTGGATCATCCTCGAAATGAGATCCGCCGCAAACTGTTCCCCAGTCCGCTGCGTCAACTGCCCATCCGCTTGCAACACGCCGCCCGCCACTTCGCGTGGAACCTCATCCTGTGCTACGGTTCTGCGAATCGGAGCGGTTTCCTCACGCTTCCCTGCGCGCTCCTCTTGCAAAGCGGCTAGAGCCAGGTCTACGACACCAGCCATCGTCAGGCCGACAGACTCAGGACGGACGGCGTCTTTAAACCAGAAGCCATACTGGAACGTCGAGGGCGTTTGCAGCACCAGGTGGTCGTAGGGTCCCTCCACCGCCACCACCTCATGAACCGTCTCAGGGGCCACGACCGCCATCTCTCCAGCACGTAAGATCGTGACGTGCGGCTGCCCGTGCACGAGCGAGACGAGGGCGGCTTTCCCTTGGGTGATGAGGTACACCTCGGTGACGCGCTTCTTCCCATCGCGAACGGGATGTTTGTGCAGGGCTTCAACGGAATGAATACGGGTAAATGGCATGATGCCCTTCAGTGGCGAAGAGATGCGGTTCACCCCGGTGATATAGGGCCCAAAGGGTCCGGCGTACGTCATGGAGTCGGTGAGCCACTCCGTGCCCTGCGAGGGGCTCCACAGATCCCGTCGGTGGCCATGGCTGTAGATGAGCACCCCGTCGCGCTCCCATACGAGACCGCTGCGGTTCTCACCCAGGGAGCGCTCATACCATGCGGGAGCCTTCGCGGTCGTCACCACGAGCACCCCATTCCGCTTGACTCGCACCTGTGCTGGTTGCGGCTGTGTTCGTCCATCGATGAGAATCGCCCCAGGCTCCGTAAGCGTATATGAGTCAGCGCCGAGGGTCACCTCCACCTCACTGCCCAAGGGGATGATGATTTGCGTCTCGCCGGTAAACGCGGTGGTGTTCGTGAGGAACGCCGCAGCCGCGGCACCGTAATACGTGCGAGTCTGCGTCTCCTCATCCACCACATAGCTGCCGTCTGCCTGAAGAGGCATCACGCGCTCTCCGGTCTCGCTGATGACCACCGCCTGTGGTGGCGATGACGCAGCAGACGGCACAGCATTACCGGCTCCGCCGCTGACCGGCCGCAGGGCGAGGAAGAGTTTGTCGATCAGGTCATTGGTGATGTGCGGATGAATGGCGCGGGCGTAGTCGCGGAACGCGGAGGGAGTCTGATTTGTAATCGCCGCCTGGCGCAGGCGGGCAAAGCCTTCGCGGAGAAGCTCGTCGTCTTGGAAGACGGTCGGCAGGAGGGCGAGTAACGAGTCCAGTGAAAACGGCGGGGCCCGATCCGGAGCTTGAACGCGCCGGGTAGCCTCATACAGCACGCTGGTCAGCTCGACAGCCAACAGCGCGCTGACTTCTGGTTGAATCGCCGGCGGTGAACGCACCACATCCGCCCGCACGAGGATCGTCGGCTTGCCGTCTCGCTCGGCCACCGTCACCCACGCGCCACGGCCTTCCTCGGCCATGATTTTCGGCATCGCCTCCGGCGGGCACGCCGCGCACACCAACGGTGTCAGATCCTGGATCATACGAGCAATGAGATCCGCCGCAAACCGCTCGCCGCTGACATGTGTCAGGGTCCCCTCGGCAGTGAGCGTCGTCTCCGCCACCACCTGAGCCACCAACGCATCGAGATCGATGGTGCGGGGGGTCGGTTCCCGGCCGACCTGGAAGGTCACCGTCGCTCGGCCTTGCGCCAGGGCGCGCAAGACGTCCTCCCGCAGATCCTGGCGCGTCCACTCCACCCAATCGGTATCATCGGAGGA
>JACQWM010000037.1 GCA_016209275.1 Candidatus Omnitrophota bacterium | reverse complement strand
GGCGGGGACGACGGGGCTCGAACCCGCGACCTATGGCTTGACAAGCCATCGCTCTAACCAACTGAGCTACGTCCCCAAAGACTGGAAATGAGAGAGTCGCGATGGGACGGTCAGACGCCGGCTTGCTTGGCGGCAAACTCACCGATGACCGGAAGCTTGTACCATTGGCCTTGGTAGGCTTTGACCATGCAGATGATCCACAGCACGAGTGCGCCGATCTGCACCACGAACAGGGCCAGCCACCCTAAGATCGGAATGAGTGCTAGCACGAACGTCAGCACGAAGAGAGCGATCGAAAAGCAGATCGACTGCATCGCGTGAAACTTCACGAACTTGCTGTCCTTTTCCACGAGGAAGAAGACCAGCCCGGTGATGATCCCCAGCACATAGGAGAGGAGCGCCGCAAAATTGGTCTGCATCCCCGTCGAGCTCTTGCCAAGATCGCCCTGCTCTGCCATGGAGCCTCCCTGTGTTGGTGGCTGATGAAACGGGGTACTATCCTAGCTCCCCGACGAGAACTCGTCAACAGGAACGTTAAACGCGTGGGCGGAGGAGGGCTCGAACCTCCGACCTGCGGAATGTAAATCCGCTGCTCTAACCAACTGAGCTACCCGCCCTCGCAGGCTCTATGATACCGGATCTACCAGACAGTGGCGAGTGGCGATCAGCGGGGCATGAGGGAAAGCTGGGCCAGCAGCAGCAGGTTCGCCACGACCGTCGTGGTGATCGCGACCAACATCCCCGGGGCGAGCCACTGGGCGAAGGTGATGGTGCCAAGTTCGCGGCGCTCCAAGAGGCCGGCGGCAACGATGTTGGCGGTGGAGCCGATCAGCGTGGCATTGCCCATGAGCGTGCCGCCGAAGAGCATCGCCCACCACAGCGGGAAGGTCTGCAGGCCCTGCTGAGCCACATCGCCGACGATCGGCACAAAGGTCGCGACGGCCAAAACATTATCCATGACCGCGGTCAGTATCCCTGAGGACCAGACAAACAACGAGGTCAGGATCGGAATGTTGCCGCCGGAGAGCGCAATGATATGCTGAGCGAGGACGCTCGTCACCCCTGTTTGTTTCAATGTCCCGACGGATGAAAAGAGCATCAGGAAAAACACCAGCGTCCACCAATCCACCCGCTTCTCAACGAGTGAACGCGCTTTGTCTCCGCTTAAGGCCAAGGCGACGCCAGCCCCAAGGAGGGCCACCCCTAAGAGCATGGTGTTATTCGGCAAATGCAGCGCGTACTCCAGCGCGTGATGAAGTACCAGGCCTACGATGACCACGCCGAAGAGCCAGCCGGCTGTTCGAACGCCACGACGGGTCACATGCTCGGCTTCAACGATTGCTTCAAGCTTTCGCTCGCCCTTCTTGCCGGTGAGCACGGGCTTCAGCGCCTTAATGTCCTTGGCAAACATCTTCAAGCAAATCGGGATCGTCACCGCAAAGCAGACGATGGTGATCGGGGTCGCCCATCGCAAAAAGTCCAAAAACGTCAACCCGCTGCGCAGCGCGATGATCACCCCGACCGGGTTGCCGACCACGGTCGCGCTTGAGCCGATGTTCGTCGTAAAGACGATCATGAGGACGTACGGGATGGGGTTGATCTTCGCGCGGCCCAGCAGGTTGAGCATCGCCGCCACCATGAAGAGGATCGAGGTCACTTCATCCACCAGAGCCGCTGAGACGCAGGCCATGATCATCATGATGACCATGATGCGCTTCGGATGCGGCCCGACGATCAACAGCAGCCGGTCGATGACGAACTCAAAAAAATGCTTCTCCTCGAGAAAGCCGATGATGGTCATCATCGCGATCAAAAACAGGATGATGTCCAGGCCGGCGAATTCCACCAAATGGGGCACATCCAGCAATCCGCTCGCCAGCAGCAAGGCGATGCCGAAGGCGGCGAAGGCCAAGCGGTTTTGCCAGAAGAAAATGGCGCCGTAGAGGATGACGCAAAAACCGGCGACAGCCCAGACTTGCCTGGGGCTTAATCCGAGCAACGAAAAGAGCCACGGGGTCGCCACGAGACACAGCGCATACCAGATCCAATCCCGCCTGGCCGAAATCAGGTCGCCGATCATCCCACCCCCTGGACAGTTTCGGTGAGAATCGTCATGCGGTTGAGGGAAATTTCAAGCAGCCCTGCGCCGATGCGGGCGGATTTCCATATCGTCGGGCTTGCCGTCGGGCGCCACTGCAGCGTTCCCGGTTTCAATGTCGTGACCAACGGGGCGTGGCGGCACAGCATGCCCACGTAGCCTGGCTCGCCCGGCGCGATCACGGACACCGCCTCATCCTCAATCGCCACGCCTTCGGCGGTCAGCACGCGTAGATTGATGCGTTGTGCCATGTTTAGACGGCGGATTTCATGCGTTCAGCTTCGGCGTAAACTTCCTCGATTGCGCCCTTCATGTAAAACGCCTGCTCCGGCACATCATCAAGCTTGCCGTCGATGATCTGCTGAAAACCCTTGACCGTTTCTTCGCGCTTAACGTACTTGCCAGGTTGTCCTGTGAACGTTTCGGCGACGAAGAACGGCTGCGAGAGAAACCGCTGAATCTTGCGGGCGCGGTACACCACGGTCTTATCATCGTCGGTCAGCTCATCCATCCCGAGGATGGCGATGATGTCGCGCAGCTCCTTGTACCGCTGCAGAATGCGCTGCACCGAGCGGGCCACCTGATAATGCTCCTCGCCGACGATGTGCGGGTCCAAAATGCGCGAGGTCGAGTCGAGCGGATCCACCGCCGGATAAATCCCCAGCTCGGCGATTTGCCGCGACAACACCGTGGTGGCATCCAGGTGGGAAAAGGTCGTGGCCGGGGCCGGGTCGGTCAGATCATCCGCCGGCACGTAGATCGCCTGCACCGAGGTGATTGAGCCGCGCTTGGTCGAGGTGATCCGCTCCTGCAATTGGGCGAGCTCCGTCCCCAGATTCGGCTGATAGCCGACGGCCGAGGGCATGCGGCCGAGCAGGGTTGAGACTTCTGAGCCGGCTTGGATATAGCGAAAAATATTATCAACAAAGAGCAGCACGTCCTGGCCGCTGTCGTCGCGGAAATATTCCGCCATCGTCAGCGCAGAAAGGGCCACGCGCAGCCGGGCTCCCGGCGGCTCATTCATCTGGCCGAAGACGAGGGCAGTTTTGTTGACCACACCGGAGTGATTCAGCTCAAGCCAGAGGTCGTTGCCTTCGCGGGTGCGCTCGCCAACCCCGGCAAACACGGAGACGCCGCCGTGCTCGGTGGCGATGTTGCGGATGAGCTCTTGCAAGATCACGGTCTTGCCGACCCCGGCCCCGCCGAAGAGCCCGACCTTGCCGCCTTTGGGGTACGGCGCCAGCAGGTCGATGACTTTGATCCCGGTTTCAAAAATGTTGCGCACTGGCAGCTGATCTTCAAATGAGGGGGGTGCCCGATGAATGGGTGCCCGCTTGTTCGGCTCCGGCACCGGGCCGCGCTCATCCAGCGGCTCGCCCAAGAGGTTGAAGATGCGGCCAAGCGTTTGCTTGCCCACCGGCACGGTGATGGGCCCGCCGGTATCGCGCGCCTTCATGCCGCGCACCAGCCCGTCGGTGGAGTCGAGGGCGACGCACCGCACGGTGTTGTTGCCGATATGCTGGGCGACTTCCAGGGTCAGGTGGATATTCTTGTCCGGCTCATCAATGCGGATCGCGTTCAAGATCGTCGGCAGATGCTCTGCCGCAAACCGGATGTCCACGCTGGGCCCGATGACTTGCACCACAGCTCCGATGTTGTCAGACATTACAACTCCACATGGTGTGTTTACACGCTATTATTTTAGCGCTTCGGCGGTGCCAACGATCTCGCTGAGCTCTTTGGTAATCGCCGCTTGGCGGATCTTGTTGCGCTGCAGGGTTAGGGATTTGAGGATCTCTTCAGCATTATCGGTGGCGTTTTTCATGGCGATCATCCGGGCAGAATGCTCGGCGGTGAAGGCTTCCAGCATGATGAGCTGGAACTTCGCCAGCGCCCATCGCGGCAGCAGATCCTCAAACACGCGCTGCGGCGACGGCTCGAAGATGTATTCCGACGGGGTGACCGGGTGACCGGGTGACCGGGTGGCCTGGCCAAGTTCGATGGGCAACCATTGGAGCAGTGTGGGTTTTGACGTCGTCGCGGAGACGAACTTCGCATACAGCAAATGCACTGAGCCGACCTGGCCGCTCGTGAAGCGCTCCATGACTGTGCGCGCGATCGCGTCGGCTTTTTTCAGATCAGGCCGCCCTGCCAGATCCAGATATGACTCGACGGCGGTGTAGCCGCGCTTGGTGAAATAGCGGTGGGCCTTCTTGCCGATGAAGATGAGCTGCGTCGTCTTCAGCGTGTCGCGCTTGAGCGTCGCTTCCGCGAGCTGAATCAGATTGGCGTTATAGGCGCCGCATAAGCCCGCATCCGAGGAGAAAACAACCAGCAAGCTTGGGGACTGTCCCCGAAGGGGACTGTCCCCAACGAGGGGGTGGCTGATCTCGCCGGTGGCGGCTAAGACTCGCCGCAGCAGCTCATCGAGAAATTCCGCCATGCTGCGCGCTTGCAGCATGCGGCCCTGGGCGCGCTTGAGCTTCGAGGCCGACACGAGCTGCATCGCCCGCATGATCTGCTTCGTGCTGCCGATGCTTCTGAGCCGTGATCGAATCTGCCGAAGCGATGCCATGGTGTGTTATGCGGTTGCCAGAAACTGCTGCTTGCACGCGACGGTGGCCTCATCGAGGCGCTTGGCGATGGCCTCGGCGAGGTCGTTGGATGTGGTGATCTCATGGATCGCGTCCGGGTATTTCTCATCGAGAAATGCGTGGAACGCGGCTTCAAACGCCTGCACCCGGTCTTTGGGGATCTCATCCAAATGCCCCTGCCCGGCGCTATAGAGGATGGCCACTTGATGGGCGAGGCTCATCGGCTGGTACTGATCCTGCTTGAGGATTTCCACCATCCGCTCCCCGCGGATGAGCTGGGCCTGGGTCGATTTGTCCAGCTCTGAGCCGAATTGGGTGAACGCCACGAGCTCGCGATACTGGGCCAGGCTCAGGCGCAGCCGGCCGGCCACTTTTTTCATCGCCTTGGTCTGCGCGTTGCCGCCCACGCGCGACACCGACAGCCCCACATTGAGCGCTGGACGCACGCCGGCGTAGAACAAATCGCCCTCAAGATAAATCTGTCCGTCGGTGATGGAAATGACGTTGGTTGGAATATACGCGGAGACATCGCCGGCTTGCGTTTCAATCACCGGGAGTGCCGAGAGGCTGCCGCCGCCGAGGTTGTCGCGCAATTTCGCCGCGCGCTCCAGCAACCGTGAATGCAGATAAAACACATCGCCGGGGTACGCCTCGCGTCCCGGCGGGCGGCGCAGCAGCAGCGACAGCTGCCGATAGGCCTGCGCATGTTTTGAGAGATCATCGTAGCAGCATAACGCGTGTTTGCCTCCATACATGAGC